>JAHHJQ010000421.1 GCA_018680005.1 Bacteroidia bacterium
GTGGTAAGTAGGGAAGTGGTAGGTAGGGAAGTGGGTGTAGACTTTCGATAGGATTGATGAATAGGTTTTGCTACGGCTATGCCTGAGTATCGGTGGCTAAGATCCAATACTTGTTTTGCATCAGAAATTCACCGTTTGCGAAGGATAGTCAGACCATCGCCAAACAGGAGGATACTGATGTCCACACGATCGTCTGTCGAGAGCCGTTGGTTGAGTTTTTGAATCACATTGGTTTCCAGATCGACAATGTCCGGGTCGGCCACTTTAAAATCCCAAAGGGTATTATCGATCAGCATCAAACCATTGGGTCGCATCAGCTCGATACAAGCCTCATAATAGGCGCCATAGTTGGCCTTGTCAGCATCCAGAAAGATGAAGTCGAAAAGCGGTGCATTGGTCGTTTGTTTTAGATCCTCCAGGGTTTCCAGGGCAGGGGCGAGACGGAGATCAATTTTGTGCTCGATACCGGCCCTTTTCCAATAGCTACGACCGATGCTTGTCCACTCGTCACTGATGTCACATGCGATGATTTTTCCGTCCTCTGGAATAGCCAAAGCCATACTCAAGGTACTGTAACCGGTGAAGACACCTAATTCCAAAATATTTTTTGCACAAGTCAATTGGATCATCAGTCGCATAAATTGACCCAACTCAGGTGATACCTGCATAATTGCCCTCGGCATCTTTTGGGTTTCAGTTCGCAGTTGTTGCAGGATATCGGGCTCCCGTAAGGATACGGATTGGATATAGTCGGCTATTTCGGGCGAGAGGATATAGTTTTTGGAGGCCATGGATATTTTTTTGAGACAGTGATGCTGAATATAGTATTATCAGCGTTCTGCCAGGAAATTTATCTTGATTTATTAGTTCAGCTTATTCATGTATGTCGCATTGCAAATGCTAAACGCAAAATGCACTCGCATGTGCTCGCCACAAGCGGTATAGATTATACCTGTGAGCCCAAGGCTTAAACTACGGCGAAGAATTGTAATAGGATGGACAGCTCCACGATCGAAATGAAAAGAGTTTTACTTACGATAATCGTATGCCTAACTCCAGGCCTCTCAGCTCTGCAAGGCCCCTTAGTCTTCCAATAGCAGAATACCCTGGATTGACGGTTTTGTTCATATCATCGAGCATTTGGTGTCCGTGATCGGGGCGCATGGGCATGCGATAGTCCAATCTTCCGGATTGTTTGCGCTGCTGCTGTTCCACGAGCAGGGACTTCATCACATTGTACATATCCACACCTCCTGTCAGATGATCTGACTCATATAAACTACCGGAATCATCACGTACTATATTCCTCAGATGTACAAAATTGATACGGTGTCCCAGGCGGTTTATCATTCCAACGAGGTCATTATCCTTTCGAACCCCGTAAGAACCCGTGCAAAAACATAATCCATTGTTTGGACTATCTACAGCCTCAATCAAAATTCGGGCATCTTCCTCTGTACTCACCACACGGGGCATACCCAAAATGGGAAATGGTGGATCGTCCGGATGGATGGCCATGTTCACACCGGCATCCTCAGCAGCTGGGATGATTTGTTGAAGAAATGCGATCAAATTATTCCTAAACTGCTCCTTATCGATGGTTTTGTAGTTGTCCAAAGCGGATCGGAATAGATCTAAAGAATAGCCTTCTTCTGCCCCAGGCAAACCAGCCAGTATATTATGAATCAGGCGACTTTTGTGATCTTCATCCATGGCACGAAATAGACTTTCGGCAATCTCTATTTGCCTGGAGGAATATTCAGTTTCCGCCTCAGTTCGCTTAAGTAGATATAGGTCGAATACTGCCATTTCCGTTAAATCAAACCGTAATGCCAGCGATCCATCGGGCATTGGGTACGCCAGATTGGTCCGTGTCCAGTCCAACACCGGCATAAAATTATAACAGATGGTATCTATCCCAGCTTTTCCCAGATTTTGAATGCTTTGTTTATAGTTATCGATGTATTCCTGATATCGACCGGTTCGCCTTTTGATATCCTCATGAACAGGTATGCTTTCCACTACGGACCAGCTGAGTCCGCTGTCTTGAATCACTTGCTTCCGCTTTATGATTTCCTCGATTGGCCAGACTTCACCATTAGGGATATGATGCAGCGCTGTTACAACGCCTGATGCACCGGCCATTCTAATATGCGAAAGCGGCACAGGATCGTGTGGACCAAACCATCTCCATGTTTGTTCCAAACCGGGTAGTGAGTGATGAGATGTTGCAAGCATATTCATGCTATAAGTTGAAGGACGCCTTTGATGCCAATGGTAGATGTAAATATCGAAAATGCCAGAATCAATACAAGAATGCTATTCGTTGATGTATTGAATCGATATTTATCCATCAAATCTTTTCGATTACCAAGATACAGGATACAAGCCACCGTCACGGGAAGGATAACCGCGTTGAATGCTTGTGAAATAATCATAACGAAAACTGGAGGTGCATCGAAGATGGGGACAACCAGACCAAGTAATGAGATCAACAGGACTATGATCCGATATTTGGGTAATTTCATTTCCCGGGGAGACTGATTGTAATCACAGAGCAACCATGGTAACATGAGCACATTTGGAAACTGAGAGGAAACACCGGCTGAAATAATTCCTATCGCAAATATGGCAACGGCCATACTACCGGCTAGTGGCTCAAGTAATTCAATCATCTGCGACGCTTTCGTAAGTCCCAGGTTCGCAGGAAAAAGTGTCCCGGCGGCTGCAGCCATGATAGACATACTTATGATGAACATGAGAGAAACGGAGACTATAGCATCTCTTCGCTGCGTTTTCGCATCTGCTATGCTCCACCCAGCTTCCTTGACTAAGGTCGTTCTAATAATGAATAACCCTGAAAAAACAGTTGTTCCAACCAAAGAGGCGATAACAAGATACGGGCCTTTATCCAGGTCGTCGGGAATAGCAGGAACATTAGGAATAAGTCCATTCAAAATTTCAGAAAGGGGAGGCGTGAGGATAAAAAAGTTAACCAGAAAGGATACCGACATGACGGCAACGATTACGGCTAATGCTCGCTCAAAGAACTGGGTCTCTCCATTCCAAAAAATGATGTAGACCAGCGAGACAAAGAATGCCGCAAAATAGGTTGCAGGAATACCATCAGCAATAAACGATTTGGACCAGACATGGGATATATCAGCAACAATCCCCATGACGCCCATTACACTGCCCATCACTCCTGCTGTCAGTGCAACAATGAAAAAAATGCCGACAGCGGGATGGATGTGTTTTCTGAAAGCATGCAATGCAGTCTCACCGGTCACCATCGTATATCGGCTATACAGATTGATCATAAAATAGGTGGCCAGGCAAGATGCAATGATCGTCCACAAAAGCGACATACCATAGGTTGCTCCCGCCTTTGCCATGGATGTAACACTACCTGTACCGATGTTAAACCCCAGTAGAAAAATACCGGGTAGGAACAGTGCCAGTCCCCTGGAAATTTTCGCTTTTAGATTTTTCGTTTTGTTCATTATCGGAGACAGACTTAAAAATTGTATTTGCAACTGGTATGGTCCAACAGAACAGTAAAAGGAGCATGCTTTTGAGCAAGGTTTATAGATATCCAAGACTACATCACTACCTTCTTATTTTACCGGAAGTATCGCCTTCCATTAGACTGAGTACATTGTCCAGAGACACCATATTCACATCCCCCGGTACGGTGTGTTTCAATGCACATGCAGCAGAAGCAAATTCCAAAGCCCGGACATCCGCATCATAATGCAACAACCCATAGATAAGACCGGAAGCAAACGCATCGCCGGTACCAACGCGATCTATGACATGTGTAATGTTAAGCATTTCGGTTTTGATATATGTGTCTCCATTCCACATTTTTCCTTGTATTTGTTGGTGGGAAGCGCTTATGGATTTTCTGGTTTTCCCTACTACTTTCTTGATTCTGGGAAACATGTCCATAAGCTGTTTCGCTGAATCCCGGAATTTTTTGCCCACTTCTCCTAGCCCGAACATCTCACGGATTCCACGGGTACTGGTAATGACAACATCACAGTTCTTAACCAACTTAGGCATGACTTCCTGCATGGTTTTCCCATACTTCCACATGTTCTTCCTTGAATTAATATCTCCAGAAACCGGTATACCCATTTTGTTGGCTGTTTTGATGGCATCAAGACAGCACATAGCGGCCCCATTTGAAATAGCTGGAGTAATTCCTGTCCAATGAAACCAATCCGCATCCTTAAGCACATGTTTCCAATCAATCATAGACGGTTCTATTAATGAGAAAGCGGAGCCTTCCCTTTCATAAATGACCTCACTAGGTCTATGTACTGCACCTTTTTCCAGAAAATATTTGCCGATCATATCCCCGCCATAAATCACATGTTCAGAGCTTAACCAATGTTTACGAAGGAATTGAGTGGCCGCTTTGCCAAGTGCATTGTCCGGAAAACGGGTTACATGAGCTGCCTTCATGCCTAGGTAAGCCAAAGAAATGGCGACATTCGCTTCGCCACCACCATAAACCAGATCGAAAGAATTGGCTTGTGAAAATTTTGAATAACCAGGCGGTGAAAGACGCATCATTACTTCTCCAAATGTTATTACTTTTTTTGCCATTGTTGTTTTGGTTGGGTCTCCGGTTAATTCAACGCCATTGCCTTTATTTTTACATTTCGAAATCGGATTGTACCCGATCCTGTGGCTTGCAATCCAATAAATCCGTTTGTCAGACTGTCATCGCGAATATCAGCGGTTAATATATTATTTATCCAGACCGTTATTCGGTTTTTTTCGGCTTGAATACGGTAGGTGTTCCACTTATTAATGGTCTCGACAATTGCTGTCGGAACCTTCCTCATTACAATCGCACCGGTTCTGTTATCCTGATCGGGATGTAAATCCCAGATGTTCAATTCATAGCAATCCATAGGATTGATATCTTTATTTTTGCAGCGAATAAATACCCCTGAATTTATCGTACTGTCGGGGTTAAATTCCAACTCCAAAACAAAATCCTTGTAGGACTGCCGCGTCATCACGAAACCTGCGCCATCGGTCACTTTGCCTACTAATTCATTGTTTGAAAAATTCCAATCGGCATCTCCAAAAACCTCCCAGTCTGCACTGTTTTCTTTAAAGATCATTCGAGCAGTGGAACAAGAAATGACCATAGACCAGAGGGCAGTACCAATAACAGCATATATCCACTGTTGCTTCATTTCGATAGAATTAAAGTTTGACTTTTAGATTGGTCTGAATTGCACAAAACACCATTTATCCAATTCCGGCTATTGAAGAATATACACGGCACTGTTTGCAGGTTGATTATTGGTCAGGCGCAGTTCCGGGACCTACGGATGATGCTCTGAACCATACTTCGGCATAACTGCCATTGGCATATTGTTGCTCAACATCACCACCATAAGTTTCCGATCCGGAACTCCAGACCATATTCGTCTCAGGATCTCTTCCATTGGTTTGATTGTAAGCACCCTGCTTGAAGAATTGCAATTCTCCTTCATAGGCATTGGCCCTTTCGGTCCCATTACGGCCGATTGAACTATACAAAGCCCAAATCTGCTGAGGAATATCCGATTTGGTCAAATAATCTGTAGCCTGGAGATTTTTAGTAAAGGTTTTTGTTTCATGCCCTGCACTATTGAATGTGAGGTACATGATGCCTTCATATACATTGACCTCATAGCTGAACTCCTCGCCTAACTCAATGCCGTCTTCCGGTTCAGTTGGGTATGTATCTGAATCCGTTCCGACCTCAGACATATCATAACCCCAAACTGCTGTGGAGTAATCCCATCTTGCCGAGTTATCCCCTTCTGTATTGATTTCATAATTCCAGAATACAGATCCCTTTTTATGGCTAGGAAATTTCTTGTAAAAGATTTTTAATGGTTCGTTTTCATGACCGTCATCGCTGTGGATCTGACCAACAACAACTGAGTGCGTTGAAGCGACCCGGGCATCTCCTGAAGTCGAGACGTGCATGACTTTCAAAGTCCCCGATAGCTTGCCTCCGGATTTAGGCGTCCAACGAGCCTTTTGACCCAATTCAGTCCTTGTATTATGTGAGTTGGGAGAAGTAATTCCACCATCAGGGGCTTTATAGATGACCCAATCGGATTCATCATCTACCGTATAGAAGTAGTCCTTATGGTCCAAATTCTTTAAATCTTTGTGGGTTTCTCCATTGCCCAGCATAATACTCCATTGGTCGAGAGTGGGTATTATATCACTTGGATATTTGTGTTGGCTCTCCTGTGCCTTTTCTTCTTGATTGTTGGATGATGTGCTACAGCATATGACTGAGATACTCAGCAATGACAGAAAAAGTACGCGAATTGTATTGTTCATAATGTTATTATCTAGCTGACCCAATTATACATTTTAGTAATGGATTTCGGTATCTGTCCAATAGATTAAATGCTATCACGACTCATTTCACCATTCACCATGCGCCAAATGTTTAAAGGATTTTCGTCCTTCAATGCATCTGGCAAAAGCGAAGTAGGGTAGTCCTGATAACAAACCGGTCTGACGAAACGCTTGATCGCATTGGTGCCAACCGAGGTAGACTGAGGAGCCGAAGTGGCTGGATATGGACCACCATGAACCATGGCATGACAAACCTCAACGCCGGTGGGGTAACCATTGATGATCACTCTGCCCACCTTTTTTTCCAAAATATCAAAAAGCTCGCGATACGCTTCAAAATCACTTGCATTGCCATGAACGGTCGCGGTCAGATGGCCTTCGAGATTCCGGGCGGCATCCAGAATTTGATCTTTGGTGTTGGCTTCTACCACTAGACTTGATGGACCAAAATTTTCCTTCGAAAGTCGATTGTTATTGTCAAATTCCGCGATTGTTGTTTTGAAAACCATGGGTGTCGCCATGTTTGGTGCCTCCACCGAAATCCCACTTGCCAGAGATTGGACACCATCAATGGCTTTTGTCCGTTGTATGCCACGGACATATGCGTTTTTAATGCCCTGCGTCAGCATTGTACTGGCGGACGTTGCATCTATTTTTTGGGAAAGAGTATTGGTGAACTGTTCTGCTGATTCAGATTTTTGGACAAATGCCAGTCCTGGGTTTGTACAAAACTGACCAACTCCCAAGGTGATGGACGTTGCCAATCCATTTCCGATCTCCTCAGCCTTTTCTTGGAGGATTCCAGGTAAAATGAAGACAGGATTTACACTACCCATTTCGGCGAAAACAGGAATGGGTTCAAGTCTGTCCTGGGCTAAATCATAAAGTGCCATGCCACCAGTATGCGATCCCGTAAAACCTACCGCCTTGATCTCTGGATGACTGACCAATGCTTCTCCCACAGTATTGGTGTTGCCCTGCACAAGACTGAATGTACCTTTAGGCATTCCGCTTTCCTCTGCTGCTTTTATGATCGCATTGGCGACCAGCTCAGATGTACCAGGATGTGCGGGATGCCCCTTGAATACTACAGGGCATCCTGCAGCCAATGCAGATGCTGTATCTCCTCCGGCCACAGAAAACGCTAATGGAAAGTTGCTTGCTCCGAATACGGCCACTGGGCCAAGTGGAATCAACATATGCCGGATATCTGGCTTTGGTAATGGACTTCTGTCGGGAATAGCAGTATCGATACGTGCATCTACCCAGGAACCTTCTCGAACCACTTTGGCAAAGAGCTTTAGTTGGTTGACTGTTCTCCCTCTTTCACCTTGTAATCTGGCGAGTGGTAAGGCCGTTTCAAGATGACATCGTTCCAGGAGTTCATCTCCCAGATTCACTATTTCATCTGCAGCTATATCCAGAAAATTGGCAATATCCTCCTTTGTTTTCTTTCGATATATGTCAAATGCTCTGGTTGCTTCCAGAACGACTTGATTGATCCGGGTTTCATCGGCGA
>JAHHJQ010000423.1 GCA_018680005.1 Bacteroidia bacterium
TCAGAGACCTGAGTTGTGGAATTTGTTTAACGGTAAAAAGCATCTCGGGGAGCATTTCAGAATTTTCCCAATAAGTAACTGGACAGAGCTTGATGTCTGGCAATATCTGGCAGTAGAGAAAGTCCCATTGCCTAATCTATATTTTGCTCATAAAAGAAAGGTTTTTGAAAGAGAAGGAGTTTTGCTCGCTGCCACACCCTATATCCAAAAACGTCCCACGGAGGTGGTCGAGGAGAGGATGGTCCGATCCCGAACGATCGGAGACATGACCTGCACGGGAGTATGGGAATCACATGCTGTGGATGTAGATGGTATCATTGCGGAAGTTGCTACCACTCGCATGACAGAACGGGGTGGACGTACGGATGACAAAAGATCAGAAACGGCTATGGAGGATAGAAAGAAGGGGGGGTATTTTTAGGTATCAGGTATCAGGTATCAGGTATCAGGTATCAGGTATCAGGTATCAGTGTATTGGACTAATATAGGTTGACCAAAATAAAATTTAAAGTGGATGGGGAATTTCAAGCAGCTAAAAGTTTGGCAATATTCAGTTGAAATTGCAGTAGATATCTATAAATTGACCAGTAAGAAACCACTGGCATTGGATTTTGGATTGTGTAATCAATTGCAAAGATGCTCCGTTTCAATACCTTCGAATATTGCTGAAGGTGATGAATTGAATTCTGATGCACAAGCCATTAAGTATTTCTACTATTCAAAAGGGTCAACAGCAGAACTAATCACGCAACTGATTATTTGCGAAAAAGTAGGATTTATTGATAGAGCGAAAGCAACAAAATTGATCGAAAGGTGTAACGAGATTTCCAGGATGCTCAACGGAATAATCAGCTTTAGATCCAAAAAATAATTTTAATAATCCTGGCGCTTGATACCCATATCCTGACGCCTTTTTATTACTTATGATTACAGACAACATATACAACCAGGAGCTGCTGCGATTTACTACGGCGGGTTCTGTAGATGATGGAAAATCTACTTTGATAGGGAGACTACTCTATGACAGTAAATCCATTTTTCAGGATCAGATGGAAGCTATAGAAGCCACGAGTGCACGACGTGGTGAAGAAGGAGTAAATCTGGCGCTGTTGACAGATGGATTACGATCTGAAAGGGAGCAGGGCATTACCATCGATGTGGCATACAGATATTTTGCTACACCAAAGCGGAAATTCATAATCGCTGATACACCAGGACATATTCAATACACCCGAAATATGGTTACTGGCGCCTCAACGGCTAATGTGGCGTTGATCCTAGTGGATGCCAGAAAGGGGGTTATCGAACAGACAAGAAGACATGCTATTATCGCATCCTTATTGCAAATTCCGCATCTCGTTTTGTGTGTCAATAAAATGGATTTGGTCAATTGGGATCAGGACACCTATGAAAAAATCAGAGAAGAATTTGAAGGATGGGCTTCCAAATTGGACATAAGGGATCTTCATTTTATACCGATGTCTGCCCTTACCGGTGATAATGTTGTAGACCGCTCTCCTAATATGGATTGGTTTCAGGGAAGTACATTACTACACTATCTTGAAAATGTACACATCGGAAGTGATTATAATCTAATTGACGTTAGGTTTCCAGTGCAATTTGTGATCAGACCTTATAATGATAATTTTCATGATTACAGAGGATACGCCGGAAGAATCGCCGGTGGCATTCTAAAGAAAGGAGATGAAATCATGCTCTTACCATCCGGATTCACATCAAGAATTTCAAAAATTGATACTATGGATGGAGAATTGGATGAAGCCTATCCTCCCATGTCTGTAACTGTGCTCCTTGAGGACGACCTGGATCTGAGTCGTGGAGACATGATCGTCAGGCCCAATAATATTCCCGAAACCAGCCAGGACCTGGAAGCTATGCTTTGTTGGTTTGATAGTGCAAAACCCCTACAACTACGTGGTAAATACACTATAAGACATACTACTCAGGAAGCAAGATGCATCATCAAAGAGATCCGATATAAATTGGATATCAATACACTACATAGAGAGCTAGGGGATAAGACTATCCGCATGAATGATATTGCGAGAGTGTCTATTCGGACAACAAAACCATTATTTGTAGACGCTTATAACAGGAATAGAATTACCGGAAGTATTATTCTTATCGATGAAGCTACTAACAATACCGTCGCTGCCGGAATGATTCGATAGGAATTGATTTCCAATTCACGGGAAGAACCTATCTTTGCCGACCATAAAATTCAGCTGAAATCAATTATAGTTTGGTCTTTATTGGCACATTTGCTTCAATTTAAACTATATGTTCTTACAGAAAACCAAAAATGGTAGAAATGATCTTCATCTCTACATTTTTACAATCATAGCGGTTGTTTTTGGATATATCATTGGTCAGATTCCTTTTACCATAGCCCTTTTCAAAGTAGGTCAGGACAACGGAATGGAGACTTCTGAGATCCTTGAGTATGCTTCTGATAATGATTTAGCGGCAATTGGGATGAATCTGAATCTCCAATTGGCTTTGTTGTTGCTGACGTTCGCTTCCGCTTTTTTTGTGCTCTGGCTTTGTATAAGAAAACTACACAGAAAATCGATAGTCGATGTCTCTACAGGAAGATTGAAATGGGATTGGAATCGTATCAAATTTGGATTCGCAGTATGGTTCGGACTTTTGTTACTAGGAGAAATTGTGGGCTATGTAATGGATCCGGATAACTATGAGTGGCAATTTGAACTACAGCACTTCATTCCATTGGTGCTTATTACTGTGATTCTTCTTCCCATTCAGACAACATTCGAAGAGGTCTTCACCCGAGGTTATCTTCTGCAGGGGTTCAGCATGATATTCAAAAACAGATGGGTTCCTCTGTTATTGACGGCATTATTTTTTGGTGCATTGCATATGGCTAATCCGGAAGTAAGTGAATATGGAACTTCAATCATGTTCTTCAACTATGCAGGTACCGGTTTCTTATTGGCAGCCATAGCCTTGATGGATGATGGATTAGAAATTCCAATTGGTATGCATGCGGCTAATAATATTTTCGGTTCGCTCTTTGTGACTTTTGATGACTCGGCACTCCTCACAAATGCTATTTTTTCGTTAAAAGAAATCAATATTGAATCTACAACCATAGCGACAGTTGTTTTTTCTGTAGCATTTTTCTTTATCTGCAAATGGAAGTATAATTGGTCAGATTGGTCAAAGCTTTATGCTAAAGTTGACTTTTCTGATGCACCCTATATTCAAGAATAATCATTTCAATCAATTTCAATAATGCTGTTTAAAAAATCACTTTTTTTACTAATCACGATCTCTTTTTGTCTATTGCTATCCGCTCAGCCAGATAGATGGCAACAGGCAATCAAATATCAAATGAGCATCGATTTTGATGTTGAGACTAATCAATTTACTGGTGAACAGACTATAAAGTACACCAATAACAGTCCCGATACACTGAACAAAGTATTTTACCATCTTTATTTCAATGCGTTCCAACCTGGAAGTATGATGGACGTGCGTTCAAGAACGATTAAAGATCCTGATAGAAGGGTAGGGAGCCGCATATCAAAATTGAACGAGAAAGAAATTGGTTATCAAAAAATAAATTTCTTGCTACAAGATGGTATGCCCGCGTCCTTCGAGGTGGTAGGTACAATTCTGGAAGTAGATTTGGCGAGACCGATTTTGCCTGGAACCACGACAGAGTTGAAAATGTCATTTGATGCTCAGGTACCGTTGCAAATACGGAGATCAGGCCGGGATAATAAGGAGGGTATCCGGTATAGCATGTCCCAATGGTATCCTAAACTAGCAGAGTATGACTACCAGGGTTGGCATGCTAATCCGTATGTCGGTCGTGAGTTTTATGGAGTTTGGGGAGACTTCGATGTGAAAATTGCAATCAATGACCAATATGTAGTTGCGTCTACCGGAGAACTTCAAAACGCTGATGAAATCGGTTATGGATATTCAGTAAAGAAACAGAAAAAAAGAAGAGGAAAGAAGAAGTTAACGTGGCACTTCAAAGGCAATGATATTCATGATTTTCTTTGGGCTGCAGATCCGGATTATACACACTTGGTATCAGAAAGAGATGATGGATTGACCGTTAGATATTTCTATCAACCCGGAGAAAGGACAGATGAAAACTGGCAGAAATTGCCGGAGATTATGGACGAGGCCTTTGATTTCATCAACAAAAAATTCGGGCAATATCCTTACCCTGTATATTCATTTATTCAAGGAGGTGATGGGGGAATGGAATATCCAATGGCCACACTGATCACTGGAGAAAGAAACCTGGGAAGTCTGGTGGGTGTATCTGTTCATGAATTGATGCACAGCTGGTATCAGATGATCTTGGGTACGAATGAAAGTCTATATCCCTGGATGGACGAAGGATTTACTTCTTATGCCAGCAATATCGTCATGGATCACCTTAGATCTAAAGAACTGCTACCCCCCACCGAAGGGAATAACCCACAGGCTAGGTCATATGTTGGTTACAACAATTTGGTAATATCCGGCAATGATGAACCCATGGCTACTCATTCTGATCATTACAATAGAAATTCTGCCTACGGTGCAGCGGCCTACTCCAAAGGGGCCGTATTTATGCATCAGCTGGGATACGTAATTGGCGCAGATAACCTGGATAAGGGAATTTTGAAATATTTCGATACCTGGAAATTCAAACACCCAAACCCAAATGATTTCATAAGAGTTATGGAGAAGGTCTCCAATATTGAATTGGATTGGTATAAGGAATACATGGTTTATACAACCCGTACCATTGATTATGGTATTGATGACGTAGAGGGCAAGGAAGAAATGACGACAATTACTTTAAAGAATGAAGGTACTTTCCCGATGCCTATAGATCTGTTCATAGAAACAACAAACGATCAAAGATATATCTACAATATACCATTAAGAATGATGAGGGGGCACAAAGCTGCCGAGTATGAAAATATCGAGTTTGAGGTTGTCGAAGACTGGCCATGGACGCATCCTACATATGACCTGACAATTCCAATTCCATTGGAAAATATCAAAACCATTTTGATAGATCCCTCAGTAAGAATCGCTGACATCAACTATGAGAATAACGTCATGGATATGACGAAAACGAATAAGTCCAATGATTAGCTAGAGCTTATTGATAATAAAAAAGGCCCATTCGAGTTTGAATCGAATGGGCCTTTTTATAGTGTAAGGCTACAAAAACATACCTACGACGATTGCTGTCAGGATCAACAAGATAATCGAAAGAATGCGATAGTTTTGGTACCATGGCAATGCCTTCAATTCTTCTGATTCCGAGGTGAACATTTCAGATTTATAGGTATATTCTGCTATCTTTTCTACGGGAGGTTCAGCTGTGGATAAGCTCACAATGATATGAACTATAATGGATACGACAAATAACAAATTGGCTTTTGCCAGGAAATGAAATTCATTGATGGCTGGGATGATGTCGTATACCTCAGAAATAATCATGAATAGCGCCAATCCTCCTCCTACAAGAAGACTTGTAAAAGCTCCGGTACCATTGGCTCTTTTCCAGAACATTCCCAGTAGGAATGCGGAAACAGCAGGGGGGCTAGTAAATGCGATCACGAGCTGCAAATAACTCCAGAGGGAATCGCTGACTCTTTCAATAAAGGGAACCCATGAAGCCGCGAGAACAACAAGGATTAAGGTGGCTATCTGCCCAGCTCGAACCAATTGCTTACTGGTTAGTTTAGGATTGATGTTTCTCACAAAATCCATCGTGATCAATGTAGAAGCACTATTAAATGTTGCTGAAACTGATGACATCATAGCGGCCAGAAGTCCAGCAACCACAAGTCCAAGTAATCCGGTAGGCAGCAGATTGAACAATAAGACAGGATAAGTCAGATTAGGGCAATCTGCCAGATTTTCGCATGGCGCACCATTGGTTATGTAGTTAAGACCGCTAATATCGAGATCTTTGAAAAGCATGATCGCAAGAACACCTGGAACTACCATTATAAATATGACAGGAAGTTTGAGAAGTCCAGCGAACAATGCACCCCATCTACCGTGATTGAGATCCTTGGCACCTAGTACTCTTTGCACCATGAACTGATTATTAGCCCAGAAGTAAAATCCTAACAATGGGACCCCAGTAAGTAATCCCCACCAAGGCATGAATTCGTCATTGTTGGGACGTACTAGGCTAAATGTATCTCCGCTATCTGACGGAACATATTTACCCTCTGCTATCCGTTCACTAAAATCTATGCCCCCTCCAGCCAGCACCGCATCAAGTTTGGTCATCATCATATTCCATCCTCCACCCAGTCGCTCAAAAGCGAAATAAGTGATTATACAAGAGCCAATGATCAATAGAATAGCCTGTATTACTTCTGTTTGTATAACCGAGTTGAGACCTCCTGGTATCGTATATGCTGCAGCTGCGACGGCAAGCAGAATAATGATCATCGACGAGGACAAGTCAGGGAAGAGCAATTTCAGTACAATACTGCCCACATATAATCCTGCAGCTGTATCGACGAGGACATTACCGACTATCGTAATGAATGAAAAATAATACCTGGATCTTCCATCATATCGCCGCTCAAGAAATTCGGGCATGGTATATACCCCCGATTTGAGATAAAAAGGAAGGAAGAAAATTGAAAAGAATACCAAAACGACTACGGCAAACCATTCATAGTTATATACATGTACATTCGTCTGAAAGCCGTCAGATGCCAGGCCAACTAATGTAGAACTCGAAATATTAGCTGAGAACAATGCTATACCTACGATGGGCCAGGTCATCGTTCGTCCTCCAAGAAAATAATCTTCTGAACTTGATCGCTTGGATTTTGAAATTCCATAGATGATGATTCCGACTAAATAAACCAGAATGACCACTATATCAAGTGTTGCTAGTGAATTCATATTAGATTTTTCGAATAAAAAAGAATGTACGGTGGGCTAAAAAATAGGAATTTTAATTTACTCCTTTTCATCTATTGGGGTGAACATTCTTGTCAATTTGCTATTGCTTGATTAACAAACGTTTGATTTAGAGCCTTATGCAGATTATTGTTAGAACAAGTGTGAAAGAATCAATAGATATAGTAATCCATAATTTTGGCGAGGAATTGTTCCTGGCGCTTATGCCCAAGATTTTACCGGTTCAATTACTGGCATATGATGGCGATCGGGTAGGTGGACTGGTTCAGATCCAAATGGGTGTTCCACCAATAGAAGGTATATGGGTGTCTAAGATCATTTCAAGATCACAAAGAACAGATGGGTTGCAATTTGTAGATGTCGGTGTGGAGTTGCCATTTCCTTTGGTCAATTGGCGTCACCAGCATGTTATCAAAAAAGACAGTGGAGGGAGAACTGTAATCATTGATGATATTACATATTCTACGGGCTCAAAATTTTGGGATGCCATAACATACCCTATTTTGTATATGATGTTCGCCATGCGAAAACCATTATACAGGAAGTATTTCAATGCGATATCTCTGAGAGGAAATTGAGTAGTTTCCTTGTAGCTCTGGCTCTGTGGCTTATTTTATTTTTTTCCGATAGTGGAAGTTCCCCAAACGTAGCATCGTACCCATCTGGTTGAAAGACGGGGTCATATCCAAATCCACCATCGCCTTTCTTCTCGTAGGTAATCTCTCCATTTACTACACCTTCGAAGGTGTGAAGTTGACCATCAAGAATAAGTGCGATGACCGTTTTGAAACGAGCAGTACGATCTTCGTGGGTTTTTAATTGTTCCAGAACAAGATTCATATTATCATCGGCATTGCGTTGTTCACCAGCATATCTGGCCGAATATACTCCGGGTGCTCCATCCAGGGCCCTGATCTCTAATCCGGTATCTTCTGCGAAGCAATTGACAAGATAATTTTCATATACATACCTCGCTTTCTGGATAGCATTGCCTTCGATGGTATCTTGTTCTTCAGGAACGTCTTCTGTGCATCCAATATCCTTCAACCCAAGCAGTTCCATATCAGAAGGTATCAGACGTTGGAGTTCTATGATCTTATTTGGGTTAGAAGTGGCAAAAACAATCTTCATGGCCGGAGTACTATATCCAGGTTTTCAATGCGCTCCATAACAGCTTTTTATGATTACTTTGATCTTTAAGAGCAATTATGTCCGCCGTAAAAATAAGGTCCTTCTCCTGGAATTTCAGTGGTTGATAGAGTTGATGTTCTACATGGATACCAAGTCGTTTGCTTGGAATACCAAAGCTGATCATTTTTTGGATATTTCGTCGTTTGAGAAAAGGAAAAATGCTGATCGAATCACTTTCTCGCAACTCCAGTACCTGGATATCGGATATGTCTGAAATATTAATAGCCGACAATATTTTCTGAATCAATTCCATATTCGCACAGTCTTGAGGTATGACAATCAGAAAATCGCTGTTAGAATCTCCAGAAAACTGAGTTGCAATGATCTCCGGATCTGTCAAATGAAAATAATCATCTTGAATATTCAGTTGCATGTAAAGTAGTTCGATCTGAAACCTAGATAGCGTATATTTGTATCAAAGAAATACATCTATGGCTTCTTATCCAATAAAAATCAACAAGACATCCAATTCGAGACTCGATAGTATAGATTTTAACAATATTCCTTTCGGGACCATATACTCAGACCACATGTTTGTAGCTGACTATATCGATGGAGAATGGACTAATCTAGAGATCGCACCATTTGGGCCAATTACAATGAATCCTTCTAATCTGACCCTACACTATGGCCAGTCCATTTTTGAAGGGATGAAGGCTTTTAAAGACAAGGATCATCAGCCACTTCTTTTCCGACCTGAAATGCATGCATATCGACTCAATGCTTCTGCAGTACGGTTATGTATGCCTCAATTGCCTACTGGGTTATTTGATCAGGCATTGCGCACCTTAGTAGAATTGGATTCGGGCTGGATTCCGGAGACAGAAGGGAGTGCCCTGTATGTCCGACCGTTTATGTTTGCTACAGATGACTTTATTGGAGTCAAACCTTCAGACACCTATAAGTTCATCATATTCACCTGTCCTGTTGGGCCATACTATAATCATCCAGTCACCTTAAGGGTAGAAGAAAAGTATGTTCGCGCTGCTGACGGTGGCGTAGGTGAAGCGAAGTGTGCCGGAAATTATGCCGCCTCACTATTTCCTACTAAACTGGCAAATAAAGCAGGATTTGATCAAGTAATGTGGATGGATAGCAAGGAGTTCAAGTATATTGAAGAAGTTGGAACTATGAACCTGTTTTTTGTCATCGATGGAGTGGTAATTACTCCAGCAACAGGTGGATCAATTCTCAAAGGTATTACAAGGGACAGCATCATCACCATTCTCAAGGACAAGGGGTATCGAGTTGAGGAAAGACCGATCAGCATCGATGAAGTGGTGGATGCCTACAAAGGTGGCAAGCTTGATGAAGCCTTTGGTAGCGGTACTGCTGCCGTAGTTGCCGATATCAAGAGCATTACTTACGGCGATTTTGAGATGATCATGAGAGATCCTGCAGATTTGGAAGTAGCTAATCTAGCTCGTAATGAAATTAAAGGCATCCGTGACAGAACAATAGATGACAAGTTTGGATGGGTGCATCTGCTCGAAGGAGCGAGTGTAGCATAATCTGTTGGAAAATTTCACCTGACTATTCAGTATCTCAATCTAAGACATACTGCAAACTCAACTTTACTTCATTGCCATCCAGACTGGTTATGAAGGGAGCTTGTTGATCAATAGGATTGAGAAGCAATCTATAGACAAGTTGAATACTGGTTTGATCATTAACATGATAGTTGAGTCCTAATCCGGAATGCCAATTCCAATTTCGAACATAATCTAAATTGTCAGAGCAATTGTTACAATTGCTAAAATTCTGATTGGGATCTATACCCATTGCCAGGAGTTCGTCCCGGATACTATTCTTCGATAAGAAAACATATCCTATCGAAGTCTCTATTCGTGAAGACCATTTCGGTGCTAATTGATATTCGAGGCCGACTGGTAAGCTTAATTGGCCATATCGACGATCTTTAAGCATATTCCGTAGGGAAGTATCAAAATCAGCGTCTGCTGACACAGAGCCAGTTGTTGATCCCTGGTTTGGTAATGATAGATCGGCTTCAGCTACTGACAGTTCTGATGCAAAAGCATGATTTTGAAGCTTGTACGAATAGTTGATTCCCAGATCCAGCTGCCATCGAATGGCAAACTTTTTTCTAGTGAATAGACCTGCTCCGATCTTAGAGAAACCATGCAGCCGCTCAGAAACAGATATAGCACGGAGTCCAAAATTCCATAAATTTCTACCGCTTGCAATATATTGAGGCAGAGGATCTATGTCCTCAATCAGTAATTGTTGCAAGGATTGCTTCTGGAGAATTGGAAGGATGCTTATGCTCGTTCGTATATCATCAATTCTGGACCCAATATCTGGCCCCATTGGTTGATTGGATGCGATTTTGGATTCCGGTATTAGTACTTCAGCAGTATTTGATGTTTCTGAAACAGAAGGGTCCAATATTGCATTCAATTCAGAGGATGTCTCAGAAAGTTTCGTGTCAGAATCGTATAATATTGAATTTTCAATCCCCCTTATATCCGTCTGAGTTTTCAATGTATTGGAAGAGGAATTTCTGATATCTAAAGCTGCAGTTTTTTCTTGGTCTGTTTTGGCTGCATTTGAATAAATGAGGTCTAAATTCTGGTTCTGGTTCTGGTTCTGGTTCTGGTTCTGGTTCTGGTTCTGGTTCTGGTTCTTATTCTGATTCATTTCTTCTAATAGCGCTCCATCTTTCTCTTTTTGGTTGAACGGTTCATTCTTTGATATTCCGGTTTGTGAGGTGGATAAGGTGTTATTTGAATAATGCGTAGTAGCAATTATAATAAGGCCTAATGCTGCTACACCGGCAATCCACCAAAGGAGTTTCCGATTGCTCTTATTGACGGGCATTTCTCTGTCCAGGATGTTCTGCATCTGATCCCAACCGATGTCCTCCAGGGACCTTTGATTTGTTGAATCATGCGCCATAGTCGCTCATTTTTTCTGATTGTTGAATCATTGTTTTCATTTGCATTCTTGCTTGAGAAAGATGCCATTTTGAGGTACCTACACTGATGCCAAGCATTTTTGCGATTTCAGCATGTTTGAATCCTTCTATGGCGTGAAGCTTAAATACGCGAGATGTTGCTTTCGGAAGCCGTTCTATCATATTCAGCAGGTCATCCAACTGGGATTGCTCATCTGCTTCTCCGGCAATTGGTGCATCATGATCTTCTAGGATCAGAAATTTTACATAGTTGGATCTCGAATTGTAATGGTTGCAGATAGCGTGATAAATGATCCGTCTTATCCATCCTTCCAGCGAACCTTTATTTTCGAACTGACTAATTTTTTGAAACACCCTGAGCATCCCATCATTCAGCACTTCTATTGCACGATGATCATCCTGAAGATGCTTTCGACACATTCGAACCATTGGTTCAAAAAACCTTCGATACAACAATTCCTGGGACTTTCGATCATTATCGATGCACCCTTTAATGACTTGTTCTTGATCAAAGTTATTTTTCACCATAGGCTGAACCCAAAAAGGTATTCTAAAAGATAACGCCTATTCCAATAATTATTCTTTTTAAAGTTCTTTCCTGTATCAGGAACTCCTCAGATCCTTCAAAAAACTCATAGTCCACACGTAAATCCTGAATTTTTAGTCCTGAAAAGATGTGAATATTGGCACTATCGCCACCACCCAAACGCAATCCAATTTTTGGATAAAAAAGTAAACCGCCTTCACTATTGGTATTAGAATCCTCAGGCTGAAGTGCTATTCCATATCCCAATCCTACCGAATACGTGGGGCTGATCTTTTTTGAAAATGCGTAGCCCTGAATTGTCAGATACACAGGAATGATATTTTGATTATAGCCAATATCATAGCTTTCGAAGCCAGAGTGCAAACCAATTCCCAGATATTTATTGAAGTGATAGATTGCCCCCAGATTAATGGATAAATGCAGACCGCCATTGAAGTTTCCTCCTCCTTCGAGTGCACCGATATCACCACTATAGTGCCATCCTTCTTCGTTAAATATATAGGGCTTATGGGGGCTATCCTTGATAGTTCCCTTATGACGCAGCGCTTTCTTTTTTACACGAGAAACGCTTTCGATTTGATCATATGGAATCTCAATGGCACCTCCATCTGACATTCGAATACGAACAGGTTCACCGTAATTATATGTTTCTACCACACCTATGAGGACACTGCCGTTCTTAAGATATACGGCACGTGTATCTTCCTTTACTTTCTGCTGCTGACCTGATACTACCTGCGTGGAAACAAGGATGATAACCAAGAGCAAAATGCTGTTAAACAG
>JAHHJQ010000003.1 GCA_018680005.1 Bacteroidia bacterium
CGACATGGCCTTGCCTTCATCGGACTGCATCATTGCCGTATAGCCGACGATATCCGCGAACAGGATGGCGGCTAACTTTCGAGTTGGTTTGTTTTCAGAATGCATAAGGGGAAGATATAAAATATCAGATTAGAAGAAGTATCAATTCGACGACCCACTCAATAATTCTTCGGCTCTCGGGTACTTGGCCAATAATTCATCGTACTTGTCTTTTTCTGCTGCTAGCCATTCCAGATACCAGGGCTTATTCCTAAATCCTTCGTATTCAGGACAATTGGACAACCATAAATAACCACTAAAATTTTCATCATCCAACCTGGCCATATATTCCTGGGCTGCTTCCTTCGCTGCATTTTCCAACTTGGTTTTGTCGCCATTCATATAGTAGAAAAACTGAAGCCACCCGTTGTCTTTAGCGGATTCGTTTTCGATCGATCTAAAGACCTCCTCTCCTTCACCTTTTAATATTTTTAGAAAGTTAGACGCATTGCTTAACTCGGGATATTCCGGAATCAACTTCTCTAGTTTGTCAAAAATTCGAATAGCTTCTTCTTTCTGTTTCAAAACAATTGAAGCAACTCCTGCCTTCCATAAGACCACGACATTCTCCGGTTCTTTTTCCAAAATTGTATTGGCTAACTCCAAGACCTGTTCAAAGTCGCCGAGTCTTTCGAATATGAGCATTCTATTAGCTAAGCCCACGACGAACAAAGGATCCAAAACAAAACCTTTATTTGATATCGCTTTTGCATCATGCAGCAATCCAAGCCGCGCATATGCTCCGGCTAATCCTCTCAAACAATTGGGGCTGTTAGGGTTGAGTTTATAAGATTTTAAAAAACTATTAAAACTGGCTTCATAATCTATTTTTGTGGCGTTTTCGTTAGAATGTATATAGCCCAAAATTTCATTTAAATAAGCCGACTCAGGATCAAGCTTCAGTGCTTCATTGATGTAATACATTCTTAAGGAATCATGAAAACCAAACAAAGTGGAATCGCGTTCTGCATTCAGTCTTGTATCATAAAGATCAGCAATACCGGCATAGGCATCGACATATGTTGGGTCCAACTCGATCGCATTTTTAAATAATCGTTCGCTTAATTGGAAACTCTCAATTTTATCGTTGATGATGAAACCATTCATATGTTCATGTTTGGCTCTTAAGAAAAGATCATATGCCCTACTATTATTGGGTGCCTGAATCTTTATCTTCTCTAAATCCTGTGGAGCTAACTTTGCCAATAATACCTGAGCGATTCCTTGAGCTAATTCATCCTGAATGGCAAAGACGTCATCAAAGTCGCGATCATACTTTTCAGACCATAGATGGAATCCATCGGCTACCTTAATCAACTGCGCAGTAATACGAACCTTATCCCCTTGTTTTCGGACACTGCCTTCGAGTATGTGATTGACATTGAGTTCATTCCCTATTTCAGAGATAGTGGCTTCTTTTCCTTTAAAAGAAAATGATGAAGTACGCCCTGCTACTTTTAAATCATTTAATTTGACCAAGGAATTCAAAATCTCTTCTGCTATACCATCTCCAAAATATTCCTGATCCTTTTCCGGACTCATATCTTCAAATGGAAGGACAGCGATCGAGGGTGCCTCATGCTCTGCCTCTGAGGAATTTGTATTAAAGCCGAACCAGTAAATCAAGAAAGCAAGAAGTACGGCGCCAATGGGACCGAATATTTTCCAATTTACAGAGGTTGACTTGGTGGGTTTTGTCTTGCCTTGTATTTCACTCGCCTTTGGTACGGCCAATCCATCATTGGCTAAGGCGTATATTTCCATTGGCTCGTCTACATTTTTAAACTCAAAACTACTGAGGGATTGAAACTGTAAATCCGCCTGATTTTTTACTTTCTTATAAATATCATTAGAAACAAGTACAGCACCAGCTATACCCATGGACTCTATTCGAGAGGCGATGTTCAAAGCATCACCATATATATCATTGCCTTCGTACATGATATCACCCAAATGCAATCCGATACGGAGGGGTACTTTGGGGTCCTGACTTAGGGTCTCCTGAATTCCTTTGGCACAATTGACGGCATCCAGGACACTGGAGAAAACACAAAGACTCCCGTCACCGTAGTTTTTGATAATCTGGCCATTGTTCCTTTGGATGTATTCATCCAGTACATTCTGATAGTGACGTAGTCGAGACATGGCCTTGCCTTCATCAGACTGCATCATGGAAGTATACCCCACAATATCAGCGAAAAGAATCGCTACTAATCGTCGAGTTGGTTGGTTTTCAGAATGCATAGAGGAAGATACAGATAATGTGATGTCCAGCGAAAACAATTAGCCTTCTATCCTTAGGTGAATCGTTTTCGATACTTTTATTGTTTTCACTTTTTAGATCTTTAAATATATTCTACTCATCTGATATAGATTATTTATCCTGACAATATGTTTTGATCTTTTTTATTTGCAAAACAATGTAGACGGCTATTTATAGAGCCATCGAGATGGTAATTACACTATGAAGACTTTTATTCTAAGCATTGTTGTTTTTTCATTTTTCTTAGGGTGTGCTCATCCACAAGAACATGCTAAAGCAATCAATCTCAAAACTTTACTTGAGCAATATTCGAAGGATTACCACAAGCTGAATCCTCTGGAAGCTACATTTAATGGAGTGAATGATTATAATGACCAATTGGCCATACGGATTGGTGAATCCTACATTGAAAACATGATGGCCTTAAATCAAAAATACCTCGACTCCCTTATTTTTTTAGACCGTCAAGGTCTGATTGATTCCGAACAAATCAGTTTGGATTTGTTCGGATTAAAACTAACCCAGGAAATGGAGATGTTGGGCAAGAAATTTGGTCATTTCCAGCAAGGATATTTTTACCGACCTGTGAATCACTTTGTGTGGAGCTTTCCTCAGCGATTTGCAGAGATAGTGCCCAATATTGTTCCATTAGACTATGAATCCGACTACTATAATTTTATCGAACGAATGAAAGTCTTCCCTTCATGGGTTGATCAGGCTATAGCGAATATGAATGTTGGCTTAGAACTACAAAACACCAATCCGAAACAAGCAATGGAGAGAGTTCTAGACCAATTGAAACCTATAGTTGAAGAGGAGATGGACAATCATCCTTTCTACAAACCTGTTTTGTATCTTCCTGATTGGTTGGAAAGTGAGTCAAAAGCCCAACTTCGAGCTGAATACAAAGCTGCAATCAATGATTTTATAAAACCTGCTTACAAAAAGCTTTACGATTACTTGGTTAGTGAATATATACCCAATGCTCAAGAATCGGCAGGTCTGATTAACAACAAGAACGGTATCGAGGAATATCAATTTTGGTTAAGATTCTTTACGAATACCGACCTGACAGGGGATTCCATTTTTGAAATTGGAAAAAATGAAGTGCAAAGAATCCGTCATGAAATGGATTCATTAAAAACGGCAGTTTCATTTAGAGGTGACCTCAAAGATTTTTTTCACCACATCCGAACAGATCCCAAATTCTTCCCCTTTACAACCGAGCAAGAGATTCTTGATAGGTATAGAAGTTTTCAGAATGCGATGGATACTAAACTTAAAGAAATGTTTAATCTAACACCGCAGGCAGGTTTCAAAATAGAATCAAGAGCGTCTGCTGCAGATGCAGAATACTACGGACCTCAAGACGAAAATGGATATGGAATATTTTATGTCTCGGTGGGAGATCCTAAAGAGTACAATTGTTTCAAAATGGAATCCTTATTCCTGCATGAAGCGATTCCAGGTCATCATTTTCAAGTGGCTTTGCAAATAGAAGCTGATATTCCAAAGTTTCGTAAATCTTATTATGACGGCGCATATCAAGAAGGATGGGGACTATACGCAGAAAGCTTGGGAACTGAATTGGGATTATACAAAGATCCATATCAATATATGGGAAGGTTGACCAAAGAAATGGAACGTGCTGTACGATTAGTGGTAGACACAGGAATTCATTCCAAGGGATGGTCACGTGAAAGAGCAATTCAATATGTTTTGGATAATCAACCTATTACTGAATCGGAAGCAGAGCTTCAAGTAGATCGATATATAGTGATTCCAGGACAGGCAGTAAGTTATAAAATTGGTGAATTGAAAATATTAGAGCTACGTACAAGGGCTGAGAAACAACTAGGTGATCGCTTTGATATCAAAGACTTCCATGATCAAATTCTTAAGGATGGCGTTCTACCATTGAATATTTTAGAGGAAAGAATTAATCAGTGGATCCAGGAGAAAGGTTCTTGATAATTGGCTGTAGCTGTTGGAATGTTCAACAAAATGCAACAAAATGGATTCATATCGCATCGATTATTTGAACCAAATTATCCATTTCATCCAATGTATTGAAGTAATGTGGTGATAATCGGACGGTACCATCGATACCTTTCTTACCATAGTCGATCAGGCCCCAATGTCTCTGGCTGAGACCGCAAACTACATTTTGTGCCTCTAACGAGGTGATTAACTCCTCGATAGATTTTTCGGATTTTCGGAAAGTGAGAATATTACATTTTCTCGAACCCTGATCATATATCGTGACTCCGTGAATAGATTCCATTTTGGATCGCAGCTGTTGAATCAGTTCCTGGTTATAGTCTTGTATGTTCACGAGCCCAACATCCAAAGCATATCGAATGGCTTCTTTCATGCCTATCATCAAGGCATAAGGTGCTTCCCAAAGTTCAAATCTTTGTGCAGAGTGGATCATCTCGTAGGATCCTTCTTCCTTCCATACTGCTCCTCCTCCATCTATGAATAATGGTGCATAGCCACTATCCAGCATACGATCAGAAACATACAACAGACCTGTCCCACGGGGGCCACGAAGGAACTTTCTTCCTGTGGCACTCAAGAAGTCACACTGGATTTCTCCGACATTGACATCCAATTGTCCTATGGATTGACAGGCATCAACGAGGAAAATGATTTCCTTTTCACGGCAGATTTTTCCAATGGCTTCAACATCCTGTATTTTACCAGAATTGGTCGGAACATGGGTTATGGCTACCAGTCTGGGATGCTGGCGGTAGATCAGTCTTTCAAAATGCTCGATATCAAGATCCCCATTATCTAGATTTCGGATTCGCTCTATGATGATCCCATACCTTTTCTTGAGAGATATAAATTGTATGTGATTGGAAGCGTAGTCATCATCACTGGTGATAATCAAATCACCGGGTTGGAAATCGAGAGATGACAGCGCCTTAGTATATGCATCGGTCGCGTCATGTGCAAAAGCAATGTTACGAGGTTGGCAATGCAGTAATCGGGCTGCCAGAACATAAAAATCTGCTAGTGCTTCTGCAGCCATCGCCTCGACCTTGTATCCACCATAGATTTCTTCCTGGTGAAGATATTCTTGAATGACTTCGACCACGCTATGGGGCATTAATGAAGATCCTGCGCTGTTTACGAATATTTTTTCACCGTAATCGAGGATATCACTTCTGATATTGTCAATATTCATTTTTGAGCATTTTAATTAGTTTGAAATGTATCGCATTGATCGGATAACATTGCAGTCTAAATGAATTAAATGCATGAGATCTAATCCATCAAATCTTTCCTTAATTTAGGAATTCAAAAACCACAAATCATCATGAGATCCATTATTACTTTCATTGCTTTTCTTATCCTCTCTAATATAGTTTATACCCAGTCCGTTTCGGAGGATTCAACGGATAAACGAAACATGACATTTCTGGACGTACGAAAAATGAATCGTGCGGGCTCCTATGCCATAAGTCTTGACAAAAAGTGGATGTTATATACCGTAACTGTGCCCGATTGGGAAACGGCAAAAGATCAAAGCGATATTCATTTGGTATCGATGACAGATGGTCTCTCATCGCATAAACAAATGACCTATACGGCTGAAGTCAGTGAGAAATCGCCTGAATGGAGTGTCGATGGCTCCTATTTTGTTTTTCTTTCCAAACGAGATGATAAGAAGGATCAAATCTATATGATGCGACCTGACGGTGGTGAAGCTCGAAAGATTACCAGCGAGAAAGAAGGCGTATCCAATTATGAATTTAGCCCGGATGGCAAGTGGTTTGCTTATAGAAGCGGCAAATCAGGAAATCAACAATTGTCGATCCTTCCAGCAAATGACCTGGCTGGTGTTGAAGCCGAAGCCATAACCAAACAAGAAGCAGGGGTAGGTCGATGGGAATGGGCACCGGATAGCAAAAGAATTTATTTTATTGGTGCCAGTGAACCGGACAAAGACAATGAGACGCGGAAAGAAAAGGGATTTACCGTTGATGTAAAAAACTATGAAACACCATTGGCCAGTCTATGGACAGTTGACATGGATTCTAAAGAAGCTGTGAAATTGACTGAGGATGATGCTTATACGGTCTCGAATTTTGAGATCTCTGATGACAGCAAATGGGTAGCTTATTCCGGAACATCTGCAAAGCGATATGAACGCAATATTACAGAGCAGAGAATAAATGCTGATCCGTTCTTATTGAATGTAGCAACCGGATCCATTGAAAGATTAGTTCAAAATGAAGGTGTTTCTGAGGGCAGTCTCTCCTTTTCACCAGACAGCAAGAACATTGCATTCGTTGCCAGTAAGGACATGTCCGGCTACAATATGAAAAGCAGGAGATGTTATATCCGATCTGTGGACGCCAAAGGTGAACCTTTCAGGATGATAGGAACAAAATTTCCGGATCATGTCGGATTGAATTTCTGGTCCGAAGATGGAAAGACGATCTATTTTAATACAGGTATGCGCGCGACCCGGCAGCTTTTTGCATTGGATATTGAAAAGGATGTCATCCGCCAGGTGACCAACGAAACAGCAGCATTAGCAGTATTCAAGGATGAAGACAGTGATGCTTTGCTGGTGAATTATTCTGACCCCAAGATGCCTAATACAATATTTTCTGTCCCAAGTATAGCACAAGTTGCTGACCGATCACAATGGACGCAGCTGACGGATGCCAATCCCCAGGTCAAACAATTCAAACTGGGTGAGCAAAAGGAGATCTCCTACAAATCTACTGATGGTAAAGAAGTGGCTGGCGTTCTGACGCTACCTGTTGATTACGTGCCCGGTCAAAGATATCCTCTGGTGGTGAATATACATGGAGGTCCTGCTTCGGCAGATGTTCTTCGTTTTTCAAGTGGTTCAGTTGGCCAACATGTGTATGCAGGCAAAGGTTATGTCATGTTTGCACCTAATTATAGAGGCTCAACAAACTATGGTGAGGAGCACAGAACAGATATTGTTGGTAATTACTTTCCTCAAGCGTATGAAGATATTATGGCTGGGGTAGATTATCTAATAGAAGAAGGCATCGTTGACAAGGACAAAATGGGTGTCAAGGGGTGGAGCGCAGGAGGCCATTGGTCCAATTGGATCTTGACACACACCGATCGATTTAAGGCAATCAGTTCAGGGGCAGGTACCATGAACTGGTTATCGATGTATGCACAAAGTGATGTACAGAGAAACCGACAATTCTACCTGGGAGATGATTTGCCTTATGACAATTTTGAGGCTTATTGGGATCAGTCACCGATCAAGTATATCAAAAATGCAAAAACACCAACCATGATCCATGTGGTTGCCGGTGATCCACGCGTTCCAAGTCCACAGTCTGTGGAATTGCATATGGCCTTGAAGAAATTAGGTGTAGATACAGAATTATTTATGTATCCCGGAAAAAGTCATGGTATTCCAGATACACGGAACAGACT
>JAHHJQ010000008.1 GCA_018680005.1 Bacteroidia bacterium
TATCTATTGGATGGATGGCAACAAATGCGGTCAGATTCAAAACCACCCAAATTGGTCGTACAAACTAAAAAACGAGGAAGACCACTTCCTGTATCCGGCCACCATATCATCACTGCAGGAAGTTTTGATATTGAAATCGATCTGCATATCGACAAGCTCACTGCCCATCACCACAACCTGGATAAGCTGCAAAAGCTGACGATCCAGCTGGAAAGCATGAAGCGATATATTGACACTGCAAAAAGACTACGAATCGATCATGTATTTCTAATCCATGGTGTAGGCAAGGGCAAACTACGGGACGAGATCGCCAAAATTTTGCGAAAAGATGAGGATATCTTGTACTTCAAAAATGAATATCATCCAAAGTATGGATATGGGGCAACAGAGGTTGTATTTCGATAAATTGATGTTGCAATGCTGTGATGTCGCAATTTTTTGATTTTGCAATCGGGTGACACCTTGTCCCATTGTGGTTGAAAGGCGATTGGCAGGAGCTATGGACTATGGACCATCGAAAATGGACTATGTAAAATTGCTGGCGCCACAACCCCTGACCCCAAAGGGGAACCCCACGCGCACAGAGACGACTATAAAAATGTCTTGAACTTGATTCTTGATCTTGACTCTTGACCTCCTACGCTATGGCTTCGGCGGTTAAAAAACTTGATCTTGATCTTGATTATTTAAATCTGCCTTTCGCCCCTGGCCTTCTGCCTCTTACCATTCTTCCATGCTAACAAAACCCTAAATCCCACTACATTCATCTTAAGAAAAACCCAATTCATCCGACAATAGCAAAAAAACTTTTCTACCTACTGTAACTTTCTGAAAGTGTTAGCCGTCTTATGGCCGAAATGTCCAAATGGACGGCACTTTTAGTGGCTTTGAATATTCCAACACATTCTGAATGACAACCAACGAGTACAATTCATGTGTCGAAAACTTTGCAGACGGAATCTTCCGTTTTGTACTGAAGCTTTCGCATAATGAGGCGGACGCCAAGGACACCGTACAGAATGTATTTGAAAAGCTTTGGAAGAAACATGCCCAGGTACAATTTGAAACAGCGAAATCCTATCTTTTTACCTCCGCTTATCGCGATTGGATCGATCAGACCAGAAAGATCAAAAGAATGTATTTCTCCGATCAGCTGCCTGAAAATGGAACAGATGAAGTCGCTACTCAGGAATTCGAAAACCGGGAATGGATAGAAAAAGCATTTGTCCATCTACCAGAAATTCAAAAAAGTGTCATCCTGCTCAGGGATTACGAAGGATATAGTTACGAAGAGATCGCGGACATTACAGGATTAAATTTATCACAGGTCAAGGTCTACATATTTCGAGGACGCAAAAAAATGCAAAGCGCATTACAGCAGACTCAGATTAGTAAGATCACGACGCAAATGTGAAAGCTATGTTGATCAATTTCGATAACTATGAACACTACGCCATCGACTTTCTGGAAGATACTTTGACGCTAGCGGTTAAAGCGGAGATGATCACCTTTCTCCAAAGAAATCCGTCAATCAAGGCAGAGTTCGAATCTATGACCGATTTACCGGTTTTGGAACCTAACCCTGCCATTGTCTATCGAGAGAAAGATCAACTCAAACAAAAAGAAACGAGATCGGTCTTTTGGGTATATCGATATGCTATTGCCGCCGGATTAGCCATGCTGCTGGCGATTACCTGGTTGCTTAATCAAAAAACAACAGAGAACACTTTGGCTAATGATAACATGGCTATACCGAAAGAAATTGAATCACCGGAATACCTCGATCAGAGCATAGCCAGCCTAGAAGGAGAGACCAAGTCTCATGATCAAAAAGAAAAAGACTTAATCATAACTGAGCAAGACCCTTTGGTTGAAGTTAGGTTGGCGACCAGTCCTCAAGATAAGAGGAACACTTTGCCAGAAAAGATCAAAACACAGACGGTACCAACTGAAGCAAATTACCTGGCAAGTCAGGTTGAAACCATTGAAGGAAACAAGACGAATATAGAGACATCCACTTCGGAAGTGACGGCAAGCATTCCTGTACAATCGGAAAGATTGCGCTTTTCCCAACTTACTGCTATTGAAAGTAATCCGGGAATCATAGCATTTGAACAAGACATGATAGCAATAAGCCCAGTAATCATGGCAGCTATTCCACTTCAAGAAGTGGAGCAAAAGAAATCTTCGTGGTTGTTGAATGCGATCACAAGAAAGGCTGACGGTACCAAAGTTTTTGCTTTCGAGGAAATTAAAAAAGCTTTGACGCCGACCAGATACAGAGATGAAAATGTCGACACCTCATCTATTGATGAATAAGAATTGGAATGTCGCGGGCAGATGCCCATCAGGGTTAGGGCGAGCATGGCAATAATTAGAGTTACAATGGCGCGGGCGGATGCCCTTTAGGGTAGGGCGATCGTGGCAAGAATTAGAATTAGAATGTCGCGGGCAGATGCCCATCAAGGTTAGGGCGAGCATGGCAATAATTAGAATTAGAATATTAAATCAAATAAGATGAAAACATTTGTAATGAAAACATTAGGCTTATTCCTGCTGCTTTTGGTTGCACAAATATCATGGGGACAGGAAGAAATCAAGCGCGAAAGATATGAACCTGCAAAAGATACAGTCTACGTGGATGATGAGATCCCAGATCAAGACGACGACGATGATGACTATGATCGAGATCGATGGGATTGGCGATGGGATAACGATAATTGGCATATGGATCTTAGGTTAGGTACTATGTTCTCTCTGGGTGTGAGCACCTTTTTGTATGATGGAAGCTTCGAGCTCCCGGCTGAATTGGATTATCTGGATCTCGAATTAGGAAAATCCACACACTTCAAGTGGGATATAGTCAGACATCGCCTTGGACGCCAAAGCAGCCAGGTAAGCCTGGAATACGGATTGGCAATATCCTATATGAATTATGCATTCACTAATAGCACACGCCTTAAACCGGGAGAACCCGAACTGACCTATGTGATCGATAATGTAAACTACAAAAAGAACAAGTTCAAAACCACCTTCCTGGAAGTTCCTTTGATGGTTTCCATACTTACCGATCCAGAAAGATCAAGCCGGGGATTCAATCTCGCATTTGGTGGGTATGCCGGAATATTACTCAAAGCCAAACAAAAATTCAAAGGACCGAATGGCAAAGAAAAAGTAAAAGATGATTTTAATCTGAATAAATTCCGATACGGCTTGCAGGGAATGATAGGAGTCGGAAGAGTTAATTTGTATGCACAGTACTCACTGGTCGATTTGTTCAAAGACAATCAGGGTCCGGAACTCTCGCCCATCAACATCGGAATCGTCCTGGCGGGCTTTTAGAAACGGATCATAAAGAAATATTTCAACTTTCTCTAGAAGGACCTGGTTTTCGAAAGAAACCGGGTCTTTTTTATTATTGATTATCAACTAATGACTGAATATCGCTGGATTGCAAACGAGGGTATGTTCAGAAAAAAAGAATATGGACTTTAGTTAAGAAAAGAAATCGCCATCGCCGCAGCCCCTGACCCCCAAGGGGAACCCCGCACGCTATGTTGAATGCAACTAAGCACTTAAATTTCAAGATTCCAAATTTGTGTCATGACCTTGAAACTTGATCTTGAAACTTGAACTTGAATTTTACCCTTTGCCTCTAGCCTCAACTACTCCCTACTTACTACTTACTACTAAAATCCTCCTGCCTAATCCCCTACCCGTAGCGGATGCTCTTTCTCAAAGTATCCCTCTTCCTCAGCCACTTCTTCGATACCATGGAGGACAACTTTCTTTCCTTTTTTGCGGAGTCGCAAGTTCAAAAACTCTACAAGCAGTGAGAATGCAATCGCGAAATACAAATAGCCTTTAGGAATGGCACCTACCTCAGAACCCAATATCTGTGCATGTCCGAGATGGGCCCCCTCTGCCACAAGCATAAATCCGATGAGGATCAAAAACGAAAGACCCAACATTTGAATAGTAGGATGATCATTAACAAAGTTGCCTACAGGGCCGGCGAACAGCATCATAATTAGAATAGATACAACTACAGCAATAATCATGATGGCTACACTACTGGTCAATCCAACCGCCGTGAGTATGGAATCAAAAGAAAAAACAATATTGATCAATGCAATCTGGGTAATGATATTTCCTAATGATGCTTTGCCTCTTAACTTGACTTCGTCATCTTGTGAATCCCCTTCTAGTTTGTGATGAATCTCCGAAGTCGCTTTGTAGAGCAAGAAAATGCCACCTGCGATCAAGATTATACTCTGACCTGTAAATCCTGCCGTGATGAAGTCATTGTCAAAGTTAAGCACAGCCTTTTGCATCGATATCAGGTAGGATATTCCGAATAACAATATAACTCTGAATGCCATGGCCAGAATCAATCCAATATTCCTCGCCTTCGTCTGGTCTTCCTTACCTAATTTATTGGCTGCTATGGTAATGAAAATGATATTATCCACGCCCAGGACGATTTCCAGAAATGTCAACGTCAAAAGACTCATCCATACCTCTCCTGAAGTAAAATCAGGCATGGTTATCAACGGCATAGCCGTAATCCAATCAATCATTTTATTATGATTTTGTTGTTCGGGTGCAAGTTTACGAAAAGCAGATGAAATCTGATGTCATGGCTATATAACGTCTTGATTAATGTCGATCAAAATTTCAGATGCTATGGCAAGAATTCATGCGACATATCCAACTAAGCAATGTCGAAACCATATTTTTAGCTAATGAAATCGCCAAAACACTTCTTTCTCATCACAGGACCTCCCGCAGTAGGAAAGATGACGGTCGGTCAGATACTCAGGGATCGGCTTGGGTATAGATTATTTCATAACCATCAGTCATTGGAATTAGGGCTGACGTTGTTTAATTGGGGAGAGGAGGAACTGTCAACTATAAGCAATGGAATCAGACAGCTGGTTTTTAAAACCGTTGCGGAAAGTTCATTAATCAGAGGATTCATTTTTACCCTGGTCTGGGGATTTGAGCTGAAAGAAGACTGGGAATATGTCGAGGCGATCAAGGACCGTTTTGAAGACAATGGATGGCATTTCCATATTGTAGAATTGGAATCATCACAAAAAACCCGAATAGAGCGTAATACCACACCCAATCGCCTGGAGCACAAGCCTAGCAAACGAGATGTTGAAAATTCTCGCGACCGTATCCTCCAGATGGATCAAAAACATCGTATGAATTCCCATCTGGGAGAGCTGGATCAATATGCTTACTTGCGCATCAATAATGACCAATTGCAGCCCGAGAAGGTGGTGGATATAATTGTGGCCAATTTTCAATTAATAAATGAATGATAAGTAAATCAACAATCCATGTTTCTTTTATCTGTATTGATTAATGTATGAAGAAGAGGTCATTTTGATCCTTAAAAATCAGATCTTCAAGACGCATTATTGCTTTTAATAAAAAAATATATGCTTCAATTAATCCAATATTTCCCAACCATTTCTGTCGGGGTCTTTATTCTGATTTTCCTCTATGGTTCCAGGTTGTATCCCGGTGGCTCTCAAGCGCATCAACATGATACAGGATTTAGCTGGAGACACAATTATTGGTGCGACTTAATGGACTCACATGGATATAATGGCAAGGTCAACCCTGCGAGACGGATATCGGTATGGGCTACGTTGATCATGTGTTTAGGAATAGCAGTTCTATTTTATCAGATACCTTCAGATTTCGGAGCAAATGAATGGCAGTCTTTGGTCATCAGAGGATTTGGGATTGGATCGGCACTGATGGCTAGTCTTATTTTCACCTCATGGCACAACCAAGTAATCGGCATTGGTTCATTGATGGCTTTGATAGCACTCACCCTGGTATTTGTGATTTTATATAAAGGAAATTATATGACCCTATTTAATTTTGGTATTATATGTTGTGTAGTTATGGTCCTGAACAATTATATCTATTATTCAAAAAATGGGTTACAACACTTGCCCTGGATTCAAAAAATTAGCATCGCCATTGTGCTCACATGGGTTATCTTATTGAATATGGAAGGTATAAACCTACGATCTTAATTTCATCCTGGCATTCCCTTAGAAATAATTATTACTCTTCATCTTCGTCCAACCAAAGGTTGAAAATGACATCCAAACCACCCTGGTTATTGATTTCAGCTCTGATTTCCCCTTTATGATTCTTGACAATTTCCTTACAAATTGCTAGACCTAATCCAGTTCCTGGATACTGATCTTTGTTTCGTCTCATAAAGTCGTCAAAAATCGTATCCAGATATTCAGGCTTTACACCAATACCATTATCACTTACTTTAATTTTCACTTCATCATCATACAGCTCCGAAGAAATAATTACCGTCGGCAAATCACTTTCATTGAACTTGAACGAATTCGAAATCAGCTGATTGAATAACTTTACAAGCTGGTCCTCATAGCCATTAATGGTAGGTAATGGTTCACTAAATATTTTGACTGGGATGTCAACATATGACAATTGAATGTTTTCGAGAATATAATTTAAGTCTACTTTCTTCTTGGTAGTGAGATGATCGATGATACCTACATAACCTTTGAAATCATCCATCAAATTATTCATTTGTTGAACATTATCAGTGATAGCCTTTATGTGACGATCACCTCCTTCAAACTCTTCTGTATTCTTTGCAGCAAATGATTTTAGATTATTTGAAATGATATTAAGCGGATGTCTCAATTCATGTGAAATTGCTGCATTAAATTTCATTAAAACCGAATTGAGAGATGATATCTGATTGAAGGAAGTCTGAAGTTCACGGGAACGATAAAACAATTGTAAAATAAGTAGCAAGAATATACCAAGCAGAATAAATGTGGCCAGAAGAATAGCACTGCTTGTTTCAAGAAATGGAACCAAAAAATCTATCTTGGTAATATCTCTATATGCGATGCCAATGTTAAATGGAACTCCATAAACTTCTTGTGAGGCCATCAAATAATCTTCTTTTGGTAATTTCAGATTCAACGAATCAACTCTATCATGTTGAACTTGAGTGGAGGTAAAGACTTCTTCCCTGTCAAATAAAACTTCATTGCCATAGCTAAAGCGATACGTAAATTCTTGATCCGTATCCTTTTCAAAGATCGGATCAAGAATATTTTTGATATCAATGATTGAGGCAATGAAGCCATTGAATTCCCCATCAAAGGTTATTCTGAAATTCATTGGCAAGCCAACAAATCCTTCCAATACATTGACTGGAGGAAGTGCAACCAGTTCATCTGACGCCAGGACCTCTTCCATTCGATTCTGAATCATGGTATCAGGAACCATCGATAATTTAAATCCGCTGCGTATCTCGGATTCCAAAGTTTTTTCGGTTATCGAATAAACAAAGGTTCTTGCCGTATCGATATAATTGATAATCAGATTGTGCGCATAATCGGAGTATCTGAGTTGATTGATGATATGCCCCTGCATTTCCTCCGCATCCGGTACCCTTCCGATTGAAAGTACATGGCTTCTCAGACTTGTGCAAAGCAGACCAAACTTGTCCATTTCATCCTGAAATTCTATAAGTGTGCGATCCAGGGCCTGTTGGAGATGACGTATTCGGTTCTCTTCTTCAGCAGCTTGGAAGTTGGTATAGAGATTATACATGAGGTATCCTGCTGCCAATGCAAATAAGGATAGAAAGAAAATATTTTTTACAAAAATTGGAATTCTTCTGAATTTCATCTTTGCCCGCATTCGAGTGTTTAATACATATACAATACTCCAATACGCCAATGTTCCTTAGATTGAAGTCTGCTGAAAGTTATAATTTTTTCAGTAATGCAAGTTCTTTTAGTAAATCAGAAAAGGGCAGTATCCGCAGATGCCACCCTTCTCCATATCAGTTTAATCGAAATTATATTCTATAAGAACTCTTTTTAGGTTTTGCTTTGTCGTCAATATTGAAATTAATATTGAAGTTGTCCATGTCCTTCTTACCCCAGGCCTCCTTGATGATCTTCTCATATCGCTTATAAACACCTGATGATTGTTTCTTACCATTAATATTCAATTCGTCTTCATTCATCTCAAATCTAACCTTGTCAGAATCTTTGAAAAATCCATCCTTCTTGAGTTGCTTTTTAAGTGCTTCCATTTCCAGCTTGAATGGCGCAGCCGGTGGTACAGGAGGGACGGGTGGTACAGGAGGAGTAGGTGCTACTCCCGGTGCCGGGGGTGCTGGCGGAACAGGAGGCGTGGGAGGTGCAGGGAAAGAAAAGTCGAAATCTTTATCAAAATTGAAACTGAAATCTTCCATCATCTTCATTGAAAATTTCATGATGCTATCCATATCCATGTTCATATCGAAATTGAACGCCCCGCCATCTTCATCAAAGTTCCACTCAAAGCTTCTGCCAAATTCTTCACCGAATCTTTGGCCGAACTGCTTTCCGAATTTTTCCCCAAATTCTTGAGACCATTGCTGAAGTTTTTCGATCGACTCCTCATCCATTTCGAATTCCTCGCCCCAATCTTCCATTTGCTTCTCGAACTCTTCCATGTTCTTGCCCCACTCATCCCAATTACCACCAAAGCTTTCCATCGATTTTTCAAATTCCTTCATTCCTTTCTCAAACTGCTCAAAGCTTTCCTCGTCCCATTCAAATGTCCCGTCACCAAACTTATTATCAAAACGGAAATCAAAATGGTCGCTCTCGACCCTGTCATTGAATTCCTTGATATACTTGTCATGATCTTCTTCAGGAATCACCTTGCCATCGATTTCCATTCTTGTGATTTTCCCATTTTCACGGGTAATAGAATAGCTTTTTCCATTACCACCGACCTGACTTTCGACAGTTTTTTGCTTGGATTTAGGTGTTGTATCCTGAGTTGCAGTTGTAGCAATTCTAAGTTCAGGTATATCAATTTCATTGTACATAACTTCCATAACAGGCGCTTCAATATGTTCTACAGCCTGTGGTTTTTCTGAAGTTGCTTTGATACTGATGATAGCAACTATTGCTACCAATAAAAATGGAATTATTAATCTTCCCATGATATTTCCTTTTTCTTGAGGTTGTTTTAAAATTCTTTTAATTCTATTGAGTAGTTGATTTTTTTCTTTTCCAAAACCAAGAGCCAATCTGTCATAAGGTGACACCTGGAATGTATTTACCTTGTATAAGGCTTTGATATAGGAGGACCGTGACGACCCGGTGCCAAGTGCATAGTCATCGCAACATTGCTCGCGATCTATATTGATCATCTTTGATAACCACCAGGTTCCTGGTGTATAGTAGAAAAGACTTTCTATACCACTTTGGACCATCTTGAAGACAAAATCATGTCGGGCTATATGAGCCAGTTCATGTCGGATGACCGCCTCAACTTCTTCAGCAGTCAAAGCACTGACCAGTCCAACTGGTAAGAGTATAGCTGGTTTCAAGAAGCCAAACGTCAGCGGAGAGTCGATGTGTCTTGATGCTCCGAACAAAACCGGACGATTAATTTTGTATTCAGACAAGATTTGATCAAATCTGTCCATCCACTGCTTACTTAATCGTTGTGAAGTATTGCGTAGTCGTGATAACGCATTGAATCCAAAAGCCAGTCGCATCATAAATGACATCATGCCTGCGAACCAAAACAAGATCAACCAATCCATATGCATATTTAACCATGCGATCAGACTAAATGTCGAATGTTCCACTACCGAAGAAGTTAAGAAAAGACCAGCCATTGCTGCTATTTCTTGTGCTTCAGGAGTAGCCGAAGTCCTCGTAATCAAATGAGTAAAAATCGCTATGGCGATGACTGGCAATGTCATGATTCCAGAGATACCTAGACGATACTTAATCTCCGGATTTACAATAAAAGAGCGTACGATCTGAATCAGTATGGCGACGAACAATGTAATCCATGCCATATGAAGGAGGGTCCATCCAAGAGCGCTAATGGTATCATTTAATTCGATCATCTTATTTGTTTTCAAGGTTTTGAATAAGGTTTTTGATTTCCTTCAATTCATTCGCGGAGGGTTCATAATCTCCTAAGGTCTTCATGACCAATTGCATTGGGGATCCTTTAAAGGTGTTTTTGATAAACTTTTCCAACAATCCACTTTTGGTTTCCTGTTCACCGTTTGATGCAGCATAAATGTGACTTCTCTGGGAGGTATCTCGTGAGAGCAGTCCTTTTTCTGACATAATCTGCATCTGCTTCAGAACGGTGGTGTACCCCACATCCTTGGCTTCATTGATAATATTATGGACATATCTTACTGAGTTGGGACCGTGGTTCCAAAGGACTTGTAGTATGTCCAATTCTGATTCTGTGGGTTTGGATGAATTCATAATATATAGTTCTGAATTACTAAGTACGACAATTATCGTACGACGAATATCTAATTTATATTATGAAAGACAAGAGAATATCTACGAAAGTTGTCGTAGACCGGATAAAAAATTCAAAAAATCCGATTTCAGACATTAACCAGATCTTATCATTTAGATAGTAGTTCTTAACAAGATTGAGGCATAAATTGAAGTATCTGTAACTAAATCAACGTGTTATGATTACTAGAATTTGCTTATTTCTATTTACACTGCACTTCGTACAACCAGCTTTAGCAGATGATGTTCTTCAAGGTCGATTGGAGGGATATTGGCAAAATGATCAATATGACTTTACCCTGGAAATCAGAGAAACAAGAAACGGAATAGATGTTTTGCGATTAGATCGTAACGATCGATGGTATTCTTATGAAGCCTTGGGTCGCAATACTTTTATGGATCGCGATGGCAATCGTTATCAACTGATCAATGACAATACACTAACCTTCAGAGATGATCGCCAAAGGCTTCGATTGACATTTCAAAAGAGTTATCGCAATGACTACGGAAATGACGCCTGGAATGATGATCGATATGGAAACTATGACTATGGTCGTAATGATAGGAGTCGAATTGGAATACTTCAAAGATTGGAAGGTAGATGGCGGAGTCCACGTCAGGGAATACGACTTACAATAGATCGTAGGGGCTCAACCCTTAAAGTCAGTACAAGAAATCTCAGAAGTACATTTCGATTAAGGAGGCAAAATCTCTTCACAGATCAATATGGCAATGAAATAAAAATTCTTACTAACAACAGGATCAAGTTGACCACAAGGGGAAATAACAGAAAATCCATCATCTTCAATAGGGATCGAAGATCCAATGATTATTGTCCTGACGGTAACTACAATACTAGGGACTATAGATGGGATGATTGATAAAAAGACTATCACATAAAGCAATAAAGAAAGCTAAATTTGTACTCGACAGATTTAGCTTTTCACATTTTTATGAAATCCGTATTTGTACATCCCATTTTTGAGATCTTCATCACGCTACTTCTCGTAGGGCACTTGTTTTGGAACCTCTCCATGATTATTTATGCCGGAAATATGATGGCATTGATTCCTGCCTCGATTCAGTTGTTAGTACTGATTCTCCTTTTATTCAGAAGTAGTTTTTTGTCTTACTCGATTAAGATATGGGCCGTCTTGTTTATGGTGACAGGGGTGGTTGGTATAGGATCAAAAACCCTGCTTCAGATAGCAAGAGAGACCGCTGAATTCAGTATGATGTATAATAGCTGGACCTTATCAGTAGGAATTCTACTCTGGTTCATTGCTGCAAAGAAAATCAGGTTAATAGATCGGAAATAGATTAGTCCAACTTGATCACAGGTAAGCCTGCTTCAAAAGGATATCGCGCCACGGGATACATATTATGACCGACTTCATAGTGGGGAGATCGTTTGTAGATAAAATCCAGCTGCGCCCTTCCACTCTTAGCAAATTCTTCGTCCTCTTCCTTTTTTTTATCCAATGCGGCTTTGATTTCCGGATGCTTCTGGAGATATGCCTCTGCAGTATCTTCAAAGACATACGATGAAAAATACTCCTTTTGCTGTAGCACGCTGTCAAAGAAGTTCCATGCAAAAAAGCTATCCGGTGCTTTGGGATCCAGGGTTTCTACAATATATCTGACCTGGTCCTGATTCGTGAAGATGACATAATCCCCCTTTCGATACGGTCTTCTTCGGGTTACCGTATTTACCTTGACTTTGGAATGTAAATAGTGCCCTTCATAAGGTCTTCTCCCAGTTTGGTAGTCCTCTATATAATCCAGTTCAACACGCAATATGGCATCCGTATCTAAATGATGAATTTCAACTCCATTCCATCTCATTCGATCGATAATTTCCGTATAGGCCTGAGGAATTATATATGCCTTTGGTACACCTGCGTACGCTGTGGCCTTGTAATAATTCCAGTGAGGAATTTCCTTTGTCCAGGGTTCGCTTCGATCATAAAAGAGTCGATCAAGCCCAGAAATAGAACTGGGTTTATTTTTCGCTGCATATCCCTTGAAAGTAATCGTATCAGATTTACTAGTATCCAGTGTCCAATTGATCGCAAGACTATCGGCCTTTTGATCTTCTTCAATCGCTGCTAATCTGACTTTCTGGATTATATCCCTGTCCTTTCCGGCTAATTCAATAGTAGATAGCATAAAATGATAAACGCTGTTCACCCGGTCTCCAAATGGCTTCAACATATGTGTTTCCGGCATAAACGATAACGTATGGTGCAATGCCGCATATCCGGATGAATATCGCGCCAGGTCCAGAAACCCAACGATACCCTTGTCTGGTGCATTTCGTCCATAGACATAGGGTGTCATTTCCCATCCTCGCTTTTTCATATCTGCAAAGAGATGTGGCAACATGGTATTATTCTGATATTCAGCCAATGCCTGACTCAATTTATCTCGTTGGGTTGGAATCAAAGTTATAGTATACTGATAGTCAGCTCCATTTGAAGTATGATTGTCGATAAAGATTTCAGGACTCCATTTTGCAAAGAGTTGATTGAAAGTTTGTGCGTTTTTCGAATCGCATTTGATGAAGTCTCTATTAAGATCCAGGTGGCGGGCGTTCCCTCTGAACCCATGTGCTCGCGGCCCATTTTGATTGGCCCGGCTATACCCTCCTCTATTCAGTCCGCCACCAATATTGTAAAAAGGTATAAATACAAAGACCACATCTTCAGGCAATTCGAATTCAGAGCTTTTTTCAAGATGATCTCTGACCAGCATCATCGTCGCATCGACACCGCATGGCTCTCCAGGATGGATTGCATTGTTGACAAAGATTACAAGATTATTTTCTGCCTTAATGCTTTCAGGATCAAATACACCATCCCTGGATAATACACCAAGATGAAGAGGGTATCCACTATCTGTTGAACCATACGCTTCGAACTGAAAATTACCGGGATGGTCCTTTGCTATTTCTTCATAAAAGGCAATCACTTCCAAATAAGATGGACTTGAATTTCTATTGGGATCCTTTTCGAATGGCGTCAAGGTCTGACCATTTACAGAAAAAGCCAGCCATATCAGATAAAAAGTGATCCATACAATTCTCATGGCAAATAGATTTTGGATAAGGTTAAAGCTAGATTAATTTGGGGAACCACCAGATACTTCGGAATTTAAATCAATGAAAAAAAGTCATGTCATCCTGCTGCTGCTGATAGCCTTGCTATTATTCTTCATCGCCAACACCCTTCATCAGGCCGGTGTATTTCGCGAGATCCATCCCCATATTGAGGGTGAGGCCATCAGAACTTATGACAATATACCCGGACCTGAGGATATCGATATTGACCGTACAAATGGATTGCTATTCATTTCCTCTACCGACCGCAGAGACAGAGGGCAAAATCCATCCGACGGGATCTATCTTCTAGATTTAAGTACTGCTGATATACCCATACTGCTCCAACATGATTTCTCCGGAGAATTTCATCCACATGGAATTTCTGTAGTGCATCAGGATTCCAGTACATTTTTATTTGTGGTCAATCATAATGCTGAAGGCGATTTCATCGAATCATTTGAATATCGAGAAGACCAACTTCACCATATCAGAAGCTATAAAGACGAGATAGACATGTGTTGTCCTAATGATGTCGTGGGTATTTCCAAAGAAACATTTTATGTCACCAATGACCATGGCAACCGGAGTGGATTTGGTCGCACAATGGAGGAATATTTGCGCCTGGCAAAAAGCAATTTCATTTACTATAATGGCACATCATTTCGTGAGGCCTATTCAGGACTCAAGATGGCCAATGGGATCCAACTCTCAAACGATGGAACCCGATTGTATGTCACCCATACTTTAGGGCAGGAGCTTCTAACTTTTGAAAGGAATAAGACCGATGAAACCCTTAGGCTAATGAGCAGAACCCCGCTACACTCAGGAGTAGATAATATTGATGTTGATGAATCAGGCAATTTATGGATCGGTAGCCATCCTAAATTATTTGATTTTGTATCTCATGCCGGTGATCCAACAGCCCTTTCACCTTCTCAGGTATTCAAATTGAGTCCTTTGAAGGACGATGATGAATTTGTGGTAGAAGAAGTATTACTTGATGATGGTACGATAATATCCGGCTCCAGTGTTGCGGTCAGATATGGGAACGAGTTGTATGTAGGTTGTGTCTTTGAATCCAAGATCGTTCGAATCCAATTGAATTAATACATTATGCTCTTCAAACAGAAAGACTTGTTCCAGATTCAAGAAGGAAAGATCAAAATGGCATTTAGAAAATGGAAAAGAGCTAATGTCAAAAAAGGAACTTTGTTAAAAACCGCCATAGGGCAATTGGAAATTCTCGATATCTCAAAGATTAATCCTGACGATATCACG
>JAHHJQ010000021.1 GCA_018680005.1 Bacteroidia bacterium
CCCATGATCCCATCGATATGGGTCTTCAATGTTCCAAATGAGATCCAATCATCACCGGCTGGTTGAGGTCCTTCAGGTCCATTCTTTATAGCCCAGCCTTTGGCTGCCATATTTTCATACTCAGACAACCTGGATGGGGAAAAATTGATGCGACAGGTCAAATCGCCATTATCATGGATAGATTGGTAGATATTTTCTCTATCCAAGGGAGACATATCCTGTACGGTTGTGACTCCGAATTTTCTACACTCTTCAAGTGCCCGCATGGCTTCTGCCGTCTTCCGTTCAATTGATTTTTCCGGTATTTGTTCCAATGCATTTCGGAATACTTCTCCTGTTAGCAAACCGGTTTCAGATTCTATATCAAGGATTTCTAAAGCCAGTGCATTGGCAAGACCTTCGGTGCGGTCATATCTGTTGATCAGTACCGGATGATCAGGAGTCAGATCATCGATCATAGATCTATGGGGTGTGAATATCGTTGTCTTCGTTGAACTGCCATCTGATCCAAGACCCCAGGCTTCATAGGCTCCCCAGTCACCTCTCGTAATCCAGCTTCTTTTTGGCAATCTCTCGGTGGCACCTTTTATTTCCCGTTTGAGTCCTACTTCATCATTGACGTCCAACAGGTTGATCCCAAGTAGCAAAGCACCAGCGGAGGCAAAATGAACATGAGAGTCGTTGAATCCCGGAACCGTTAATTTCCCTTGAAGATCTATGACTTTATTAGCCAGTGGGAGTCGATCATTTTCAGATCCCAATGCTACTATTTTGTCATCTTGAATAGCGATCCACGAAGCCCACGGCGTGTTGGCATCGCCTGTCCATACTTTGCCGTTGCTAAGTAATAAATCAATCTCGTGATCAGGTTGATCTGTACAGGAAATGATGCTCAAAAAGAGGAGTACAAAAAAACTAAGCGTATTACGATAATTCATGCAGGGTCAGTTTCAATTTTTGCCAGATGGTTAATAAGAAGGGTAGCCACTTCTTCCAGATAGTTTTGTTGAATGTCCTGGTCCTCTCTAAATACTGAGTATAAACGCTGTCTTATACCGGTAAAACCATCTCTAATCAATAATTGGAAACGATAATCCGATGTATTGTAGCCGTTATGAAGGGTAACCTTTGAGCTTGAAACCGGATTCAAATAGGATATCGTATCGGAAATGACAGTTCCATCCTCTCGTGTATTCGATTCTTGCATAGGTGTTTCAAAACCAAATTCTTCAATCAGGAATTGAAAATACTTGATAACCTGAGATCGAAAGTTTTTTCTTTTGAGCCGTATGCGTTCTTCAGGAGTCATCCGTGCATTATTTCTTTTTCTGTTTCTGATTGTTCATATGCCTAATATCCGTATCCTTTTCTGAATCACCGAGCAGATGTTCACAGAAATAATCTCCCCTGAGCCAGAAGAAGTACTCATTCATATCCCCATAGCCATGTCTTTTACCTGGAAATACAAAGTAGTCAAACCGTTTGTTGGCGTCAATTAGCGCCTTAGCCATTCGTATTGTGCCTGCCGGGTGTACGTTGTTATCAATGTCACCTGTTGTGATCATCAGTTTGCCTTTGAGGTTTTTGGCGATATCCGGATTTTTATCAATGGCATATTTGAAAATGATCTCTCCTTTGTCATTGACTTCTTCACGGACACCATGATGTTTTTCACTCCACCATCTGTTGTATATGTTGTTTTCATGATTTCCAGATGAGGAGACGGCTACTTTAAAAAAGTCCGGATATACCAACATGGCCGCGGTAGACATAAATCCTCCTCCGGAGTGACCAAATATTCCGACACGATTGATATCAATGAAGTTATGTCGATCTGCCAATTGCTCAGCGGCATATTTTTTATCTGCTAGTCCATAGTCTCTAAGATTGCCATAGCCATAGTTGTGATACCATTTGGATCTGGCTGGATGACCACCCCGATTGCCTATTGTGACCACGACAAAACCCAATTGTGCCAATCGATCTGTTCTGTCCATACGGGTTGAAAAGGATTTGCTTACAGCCTCTGTCTGTGGGCCGGGATAAACATATTCGATCAGCGGATATAGTAGGGTTGAGTCAAAATCAAATGGCTTGTACATTACGCCATAAAGGTCAGTGATTCCATCTGCGGCCTTCACCGTGTAGGGTTCAGGAAATTGATATCCGGTTGCCATCAGTTGCGATAGATCAGCTTCCTCAAGATCCATAATTTTTCGACCTTGATTATTGTATAGGGATGATGCCGGTACGGAATTCACCCTGCTGAAGTTGTTTACAAAATGTGTCATGTCATCATTGACACTTACCGCATGATCATAATCTCCGGGATTCAGTAATTCAAGCCCGGAACCGTCAAAATTGATGCGGTACAGATGGTAGTAATATGGATCTTCATCCTGTTCTTTGCCATTGGCCCTGAAATATAGAACACGATTTTTAGAATCAATACCTTCGATACTTTGACAATGAAAGGGGCCGGATGTGATCTGATTCTTTAGGTTTCCCTCAGCGTCATAGAGGTAGAAATGTGCCCACCCATCGCGTTCAGACCAGTGGATAAATTCATTTCCTCCATTGACCAGTCCCAAAGAACGGGTCTCGATATAGGTATTCAGACGTTCTTCTATGACGACAGTTACCTCCCCGGTTTCAGTGTTCGCATAGCAAATGTCAATGCGTTTCAAATCTCTGCTGGTACGGGTGAAATACAGTCTGGAATCATCCGGTGATAACCAATAACGCCAGCGACGCTCGTCATCCCGATCTGATTTTTTTGCTGGAGCATTGATGAAAGATAAAGACTGATCCTTAAAAGTATCTGCTTGTACCTCTATACGATCTTTTGATGGGAAGTCAAAGACATACATTTCTTGTTGTTGTGCTTCTTTTTCTCCGGCCATATGATATTTGTAAGTCTCCAATCGTGGTCTCGGCTGTGCAGTATTATCCAGTACCCAGAGATCCTTGACTTTTCGGTTATCGACACGCCGCATTGCAAACTTATTGCCGCTTGGAGCCCATAACACAACTACCGATTTTCTTTTGTCTTTGTCCTTTTTAAGCTCGACATTATCGACACCTCTATTCTGGCCTCCAAAGGCATAATCCTTTGCTC
>JAHHJQ010000034.1 GCA_018680005.1 Bacteroidia bacterium
CCAGACGATTGATATTGTCGAGGTGCGCGCGTTGCATTTGTGCGGCCGTGATACTATCCTGTGATCGATTGGGGCCACTTTTTAGAAATGCAATCACATATTGGGACATCCCATATTCATCAGCTCCTAACTTTTCTGCAAGCTCAGCATCAAAGGTCGAAGTTCTGGAATTTTGATGATGATCATGATCCTCCTGGTGGTCGTGGTCGTCGTCGTGGTCGTGTTGATGCTGTCTTTCGCCATCCTGATGGCCTTCATGTTTTTGATGACAAGAAGCCAATAAAACAGAAGTAAATGCCAAAATGAAAAGTGAATAATATTTCATGAGGTAAAAATTAATCGATTTTGGCGAATGTATTCAATTCCTTACATGAATCCGAATGTCCGCATATCTTTGATCATATGAAGTCCGTCATGGTCAGTATTTTAATTCCAGTCAAGAATGCAATGCCTTTTCTGGAAGCTTGTATTGAATCCATCCTGAAACAGTCCTTTGTCCAATGGGAAGTCATCGCAGTAGATGATGGATCCTCAGATACAAGTCTGACTATCCTTAAAGAATATGAAAACCGGGAAAGTCGTATTCAGGTTTTTGAAAATACCGGGGATGGTATTATCGATGCACTCGACTTGGCTTATTCCAAATCCATTGGCCAATGGATAACCCGGATGGATGCAGATGACATGATGTACCCTAATCGGCTTCAGATCATGACGGATCAACTAACTGAACACGGGAAGGGCCATATCTCTACCGGATTGGTTCAATACATTTCTGAATCACAACTTGGAGATGGATATCAGAAATATCAGGAATGGCTCAATAGCTTAACAAAAACGGGTAAAAATTTCACCGATATATACAGGGAATGCGTCATTCCTTCTCCATGTTGGATGATGTTCAAAACAGACCTTGACAAAATCCACGCGTTCAAACCCGATAATTATCCCGAAGACTACGACCTGTGCTTTCGAATGTACCAGGATGGTCTTCAAATAATTCCCAATGATATCGTTTTACACTATTGGAGAGATCATAATCACCGTACCTCCAGAACACACGAGCATTATGCCGATAATCGCTTTCTTGACCTCAAAGTCCATTATTTCCTGAAGATCGATTATGACCCTATGCGACAGCTAATCCTATGGGGAGCCGGTAAAAAGGGGAAAGTTTTAGCCAAAAAACTGATTGAAAAAGAATTGGATTTTATGTGGATCTGTGAAAACCCGAAGAAGACCGGAAAGCATATATATGGTATAGAAATGCAAGATATTACCCCCATCCAAAAATCAATGCGATCTCAAATAATCATTGCTGTAGCTGGAGCGGCAAAGCATCAAATAGCAACAAAGATTCCAGAAGATGCCCAGGCTTTCTATTTTTGCTGAGCAATTGCATAAAAATTTAATAAAATGAACAGAATCCTACTTTTTCTTTTTGCCTCTATATGTATAACATGTATACAAAGTGAACCGGAGCAAGAAACTCAAGCAGCTCAGGATATTATTGATTCGGCGATTGCCGCACATGGAGGAGAAGCGTATGATTCTCTGAGAGTAGCCTATTCATTTCGAGATAAAGATTATACGATCGTTATCAATGGGGGCAATTATGAATACACCAGGAGTTATAGGGATAGCACGGGTAGTTACTATGATGTTTTGAATAATAATGGATTTCAGAGAACGAAGGATGGAGAGATACAGGATTTATCAGAAAAAGATGTTCGTCGATATGGTAATTCGCTGAATTCTGTGACCTATTTCACATTATTGCCAAGGGGATTGAATGATCCGGCTGTTAACAAGGAGATGATGTCTCCTGATACTATCAATTCAGTGCCCTATTACGTGATTAAAGTGACTTTTGATCAAGAAGGTGGGGGCGAAGATTTTGAGGACGAGTACAGGTATTGGATTCATAAAGAAAACCGTACTATAGATTTTCTGGCCTATAATTTTCATGTCAACAATGGTGGTGTAAGATTCCGTGAAGCTAAAGAACCAACTGTATTTGCAGGCGTAAGATTTCAGAATTATATCAACTATAAACCTGAAGATAAGGATACTCCTCTCGCCGAATTACCGAAACTATTCGAAGAAGGAAAACTTAATAGCTTGTCAGAAATTAACAATGAAGACATCAGACGGGTCGATTAATTCGGAGCTGATTTACCACCGATGGCAACACTCCATGGCCTGATGTCAAAGGAGTTGATCAACCCATTCTTATAATACGGATCGGATGTGATAAATTGCTCTACCTCCCTTGGAGATTCGCATTTGAAAATTAGGACAGCCACATCATTAGGCTCTAAGAGTGCACCTCCCATAATTAATATACCAGTGTCATAGTATTCACGGACCAATTCAAGGTGTTCTTTTCGAAACCGCATCTTTCGATCGTTGAATCGATCAACGGTGTTGTAGGTGAGAATAAAGTGCATTAGGAATTGATCATTCAATATTCTTCACAACTTCCGGTTTGAATTTCTGCGGCTTGCGTAGAATGTCAAAAAACTTGGAGATGAATTTCTTGTTTTCATCAATCGATTTTTGTGTCATATATATTGCCGAATCGCAGAGCGCATAGATTTCGTCTTCCAAATCAAGATAGAATTCGACCATCTTATCAAATTCGTCTTCCTGAACAGGATAGGGAACAAAATAACGATCACGAACACTGGTGATAGGAAGGTTTTCTGCCGGTCTTGCATAATGTTGACCTACGACTCCTGCGTAGTCAAAATCATAAGGTACAGCTACGACTCTCAAGTTATTGGGAAACTTGACCATTTCGAGATTGTGTTTGGTGACCACTGCCCAATCTGTATTGGCTATCATATATTGGAAGAACTGCATTTTTACAAAATGCTCTCGATCAAATGCCGGCCATGACAACGAACGCTCTGAGGGAACTAGTTCGGCATCATATCTTTTGGTATAGTGTTTTTCTTCTTCTACCAACATGCCTACAAACTCAAAACTTTCAGAATCAACACCGCCGATTCGGATATCTACCAATTTGGTCTGCATACCGATAGTATCCACCAGATCGAACAATTGATAGGTAAAATACTCTTTGAATAATTTTT
>JAHHJQ010000043.1 GCA_018680005.1 Bacteroidia bacterium
TTGGTAATTTTTCAGCAATGCAGCTAAAAGATTACCTTAAAAATGTCAAGGATTATTTTGCTCCAAAAGTTATTGGTGAAGTCAACGACACCTATATCAAAGTAGCCAAAATACTAGGCGATGAAATTCCCTGGCACAATCACAAAAACGAAGACGAGCTTTTTTATATCATTTCTGGTAGCTTGCTTTTTGAAGAAGAAGGAAAGGAACCTTTTGAAATGAAAAAGGGAGATTTGTATATCGTGAAAAGAGGTGTCAACCATAAAGTCTCAGCTACCGAAGAATGCCATATCATGCTCGTGGAACCTAAACAAACCGCTCATACAGGCGATATTGTAACCAGCATTACGAGGAGTCTGGAAGATCAATTAAAATAGATCTAAACCAGAGACAGGGATCTGCTGTTCAAACTTCAATTCATTACCTAAAACATCTTTGAGAATCATGGATCAATACAATCCACTTTCACCTGAAGAGGCTCGAGTTATCCTGGACAAGGGCACCGAGATGCCTTATACAGGAGAATTTACGCATAAAAAAGAAGCAGGAACGTATATCTGCAGGCAATGCGATACCCCACTATACCGATCCAAGGATAAATTCGATTCACACTGTGGCTGGCCAAGTTTTGATGATGAAATTGAAGGAGCTGTTGAGCGAGTTACAGATGCGGATGGACGTAGAACAGAAATCATTTGTTCAAATTGTAAAGGCCACCTGGGCCATGTCTTTGAAGGAGAGCGATTTACTCCAAAAAACACCAGGCATTGTGTCAATTCTATTTCTATGAAATTTTTACCTGCTGAGTAAAATGACGGATCCTTCCTTTCTACCTAACGTAATCAAACAATTCCAATACTATAAGGTATTGGGAGAGCGAACATTTGACCAGTTGAATGATGAAGCACTCTTTTGGCAATATAATGATCAAAGCAACAGTGTTGCCATTATAGCAAAACACATGGCAGGCAATATGCTTTCAAGGTGGACAGATTTTCTCAAAAGTGATGGCGAAAAAGACTGGCGTAATCGAGAGCTGGAATTCATAAATAATTTTGAAACTCGAGCGGATCTATATGCATACTGGGAAAAAGGATGGAACTGTCTGTTTGATGCACTGACACCATTATCAATCGAGGATCTCGATCGTGTTGTCTATATCCGAAATATGGGGCATACAGTAGCAGAAGCCATCAACCGACAACTGGCCCATTACGCCTACCATGTTGGTCAGATTGTATATATCGGCAAAATGTGTAAAGATCAGGATTGGCGGAGTTTAAGCATTCCGAAAGGAAGTTCTGCAGAATATAACTCCGGAAAATTTGCACAAGGCAAAGAGCGAATTCACTTTAGTGATGAATTTTTAAAAGATAAGTAATCTTTTAAATGTGCTCACACGAATCACTTGATTTTCGCGACTTTTGAAACTTCAACAAAATAGTCCCGATCCACCGACAATGTTTTGGATCGTCTTGGAATTTTGGAGGATTGCCAATCGTCTGTTGGAGATAAATTCATTTGCTTTTTACCGACTTTGACTTCAACAGGAAAAGTGAATCCATCGACACAATTCGTCCAACGGTATTGAAGTTTCCTTTTATTAATGTGATATTCCAACACCGGAATTCGTGTATCCCTGAGATATTGGTCAAAATAAGTCTCCAAAGGCAATCCCGATTTATCTATGATATATTGTTCTACCATGGAAGAAGTCACGGTTTGGTGATAAAATTTGTTATTCAAACCCCGCATAATAGATCTCCATTTTTCATCATCTCCGATCATCCGTCGAATTGTATGTAGCAAATTGGATCCCTTGTAATACATGTCCCCCGATCCACTATTGTTGACATTATATTTTCCAATAATCGGTTTATCATTTCTGATATTATTGCGTGTTCCGATGACATAGTCTGCACTGGATCTGGTACCAAAGTGATAATCTAAATACAGATTCTCTGAATAGGCTGTAAATCCTTCGTGGACCCACATATCTGCGATATCCTGATTGGTAATACTGTTAGCAAACCATTCATGCCCGGCTTCATGAATAATAATAAAATCAAACTTCAGTCCCTCTCCTGTTCCACTAAGATCTCTACCGAGATAGCCATTTTGATATCCATTGCCATATGTTACCGAGGATTGATGTTCCATCCCGAGATAGGGTACTTCGACTAGCTTGAACCCATCTTCATAGAATGGGTATGGTCCAAACCAGTGTTCAAATGCCTCAAACATCATTGGAACTTGTTCGAACTGCTTTTTAGCTTTTTCCAGGTTGTCTTTAAGCACATAATAATCGCAATCCAATTGGCCTTTTTCACCTTCATATTGTTCAGCAAAATGTACATAGTCACCAATATTTACATTGACGCCATATGCATTGATTGGATTATCTACATACCAATGTGTTGTATGCGTGCCGTCACCATTCTTTTCCAAACCACGCAATCTGCCATTGGAGACATTCATGAGATGATCAGGATACGTCACACTGATCAGCATACTATCCACTTCATCTTTCGGATGATCTTTGCATGGCCACCAAAGACTGGCTCCATCTCCCTGACAACTGGTCGCGACAAAGGGAAGGTCATTCATATCTCTAGCCCATGTAAAACCTCCAGACCACGGTGGTCGAAGACTGACCTGAGGTCGTCCTTCATATTCTACAATTATTTGTCCGCGAGTGCCGATCAACAATGGTTGCTCAAACATTACATAATGGGCGTTCCCAAAAGACTTCCAACTTAGTTCTTTTCCGGATTGACTGATACTGGTAATCTTCATCGGAGGTTGCAAATCAATTTGCATAGATCTCGAGTGGTCGACAACCTTAAAATGTATGGTATTGGATCCTACGATGGTCGAATCCGATGGATTCACCGCGATATCAAGATGATAATAGGTTAAGTCCCACCAGGCTCTTTCCGGGGTGACTGACCCTCTAAGCGTATCCTGTTGGGTAAACACCTGTGAAGACATCGTAAACGCCGAGAAAAGACCGATCACAAGTATAAAATATCTGAGCATACCAATTGATTTTATTAACGCTTAAAAGATACAATTTTGATACAAAATCCTTCCAAGAAGAAAGATATCCAGGAACCATGTCGGTAAGAAATCTGATAGCATCTCACCAAACCCTTGTCGATGACATGACAATTTCTGTCTAAGATATCAATCATTACAACCATAAATATGACACTTCTACTTTACTATATGTAAAGTTTATTTTACATTTAGACAAGAATAAATGACATTCTATAAAATATATCGTTATGAATACTAACTATTTATTTCCACACAGATATCGAAGATTGGGTTGGACCATGTTCTTACCCGGACTTGTTTTGGGCATACTCTATTTGTTTTGGGATATAGAAATTCCAATCCCTGAAATATCCGTTTTTGCGATTGTATCAGATGAGATTTTTCACGATCAGAAATGGTTTCAAATCGTTGAGACGGACATCTACAATGAAATCCTTGGAGTGCTTCTGATTATAGGTGGAATTCTGGTGGCATTTTCAAAAGAAAAAGAAGAAGATGAACGGATACGTCAAATTCGATTGGAATCATTGATGTGGGCTACATATGTAAATTTCGCAGTACTATTGGTCGCCATGATTTTTGTTCATGAAATGGCATTTCTGCAGGTAATGGTCGCGAATATGTTCACGATATTGATCTTTTTCATCATTCGATTCCGATGGTTTTTAAATCAATCCAATAAGGCGTTATCATGAAGAATTCAATTAAAGTAGAAAGGGCAAAGAAGAACTTGACGCAAGCCGGATTGGCGCAGCTTGCACATGTGAGCAGACAAACGATAAATGCCATTGAACTGGGTAAATATGTGCCTTCCACTGTTCTCGCTTTGAAAATGGCACATATTTTTGAAACTGAGGTAAGTCAGATATTTGAGCTGGAAGAAGAAGATTGGAACAATCAATAAGTCTCCTATCATTCTTCAAGCAATAGCTTGAGTAAAACGCCATTGGTCCAACCAAAGCCGTCTTGTACTGGATATTCCCCACCACCGGCCTCCAGGGTCAGATCAACTACATTGTATTTTTCGACCAGTTTGCCAGTATTTTTATACACCTTGGTATTTAATGCAACCCAACGATCTTTTATCTTCTGAGCCAGGTCATCATGACCATATTTGCGAAGACCAGCTATTGCCATCCATTGTTGCGGTGCCCAGCCATTGGGATAATCCCATTGCTGTCCATTATTGATCAAAGTAGAAACCACGCCGCCCGACTTGAGCAATTGAGCTTCCAGCGTATTGGCAGATTTCCTGGCTTGATCTTCAGTGGCGATACCTTCTTCCAAAGGCCATGTTCCGGCAGCAGAAAGCACCTCCGTATGATCACCTTTGACAAAATCATAATCCATGAAAAATGCATCCTCCTCACTCCAGCAATATTTTTGAATACCTGCTTTACGTGCTGACGCCCGAACTGTATACATGTCTGACTTCACTACATCACCGCTCTCAGCGTAAGTATCTGAGAGAACCCATTCCAGATGGTACATAAGTGAATTGAGATCCATAGGAATAATATCTGTTGTATGAATGCTACCCAAATCCTGTACATCTTCGAACCACCTGCTGCTAAAATCCCATCCGGATTCACAAGCAGAACGCAGGTCGCGATATACCTCTGAAGCTTCTCGTTTACTCTCTTCTATCGTTTCGATATCCTCCTTATAACTTTCTGCCCTGGGATAGTCTCCTTGGTCCCAGTAGCGATTGAGAACGATCCCCTCTTCGAGAAATACAACTTTTTTTTGGGTTGGTTGAGCCTTGTCAACAAGATCATAGCCTTCTGTCCAGAATTCATATTCCTTTTCAAGCTGAGGTAAGTACGTTTTGTAAACACCTTTACCTTTTTCTTCAGCGAGCAGGGTGACCATTTTCGCAAAAAACGGTGGTTGAGATCTAGTCAAAAAATATGTTCTATTTCCATTCGGGATAAATCCTACTTCATCAATAATATGCGCAAAATTCTTGATCATATTCTCGAGCATATCCTCGTTGCCTGCGGCCTGAAGTCCCAGCATGGTGAAGTAGCTATCCCAATAATATATCTCTCCAAATCTTCCTCCGGGAACGATATACGGATATGGCAAAGGGATCAGGCTTCCACTTCCAGAATCGTCGGGTGTTCTTGTCAGGATTGGCCATAATACATTGATGTGATCCACTACTGAACGTGAAGTATCTGCCGTAAATCCGGACGCATATTTTGTGGGTGGATCAAAATGGTCATTTACAAATTGGACCAAATCGAAATCCGATTGTTTGCTTTCCTTTTCATAATTGTTAAGGATCTCAGCAGTAGATTTGGTGGGTGTGCAATCGACAAAAGTCTTTCCATCAGGAAATACACGTGCCATTTGAACGGCCTCAAACAATTCTCCAAATCTTTCGTCAGGAGGAAGATGTTGAGCTGTATCCTCTATGACCGGAACTACAGTCGTTGCCTGGCGGCATGAGAAGAAGAATAAAATGCCGATGATTAACCAAAACGAGTGAACTGAACGCATCATAATGAGCCAAAAATTAATTTAGGCCATTAAGATAGTCAACCTTGTGATTAGGGATGGCTTATTGTTGGATTTTGAGGTTCTGGTTCTTCTTTTTATCCTGGTTTTTCTTGCGCTCCTTTTCAGCTTCCTTTTCTTTTTTGGCCTCGATCTCTCTTGCTCGCTCTTCTCTTTCCTCCTTTTCTTTGGCCTTGGCCTGTTGGCGTCTTTCTACCATCTTGGCCTTTTGTTTTTGGTATTTATTTACGGCTTTTTTGGTCTTCTCTGTAAGTTGAAAACTGATGGTTTGTCGGCGTATGGACTTGGTTGGAGCATCCATAAATTTGGCAGGTTGAATATCTTCGATGTAATACTTCATGGCCCAGATGGCTTCTTCTTCACAACCTGCTCCAATACCCTTGACAAGAACCACATCATCCACTCCCCCTTCTTCATCCAAATAGACATCCGCCACTACCCTGCCTTCCACTTTATTCAGAATGGCTTCCTGTGGATAAAGCATATCCTTTTGAATCATACGAATCAAAGTCTGATTCAAACATTGCCAATTGTTGGATTTACAGCCCTTGACTTTGATAGGAATTTCCGGATTTCGGAAGTATTCAGGAGTGGAAGTCGGCATAAATTCATTATTCCTCAGTAAACCCCATTGCCCGTCAATCCTCACCAGACTGCTATCCGGATGATAAAAATCTATGTATTCATATTTTGGTTTGATGATCTCTTTCAGATTGGTATCCATGACACCATAATTTTCGCCTTTCTTAAAAATTGCATAATCACCAAACCAAGGTCGAATATCATCGTAAATGGGTGCGCCCTGGAATTGACCATCTTCATCCAGGATTCTCCATTTACGTTTTGATTTTACCGCTGCCATGGTTTCTGTAAATTCCCTGACATCATCAAAGACCTTGGTCTTATCTTCTTTGCCTTCTTTATCTACGAATACATATTGCTCCGTCTTCTTATCCTTGGAAAATCCCTGGCCAAAGCTTAACTGAAAGGTGCTTAAAAGTAAAATCAACGGAAATATCTGGCGGCAAAATTTCATCTAATTAGGTTTATAGAAAAAGTATTCTTGTATATAAAATGCAACAAATACCTTGCTTGTCTTTGCAATTCATTGATTTAAAGATATCCTAACATTTGAAAACACTGAAAAGCGGTATTGTTCAAATGATATCAATAGACATTCAAAATCCGTTGCAAGCTTAAGAAATCCATTACAGCTCGGAGTTGTTGATCGCTGGGGACATCTTCCAAAACCAAAAAAGCTGCCATCTTTCCATAAGCGAGACTTCCTTTACCACCTACCCCTGACAGACCGGCCATTATGACTAAATCCTTATCTGGAGAAGTGTCTGTTTTGATACCATAAGAAACAAAAGGAACCTCAGTTCTGGTCAAGGAATATACACAGGAGTAACCATCAACTAATTCGATATCCGCAGCATCAATATCAATCCGTTGCATATTCAAATATTGAAGCACTTGCGACATAGACCAGTCTATTTCACTTTGACTCAGTTTCTTTTGCCAAATGCTTTGTAGGTTATCTATGTTCGATCTTTGGAAATGGCCACCGATCTTGATAACCGGTATGCCATCGGACCCTATTTTTTCTATCATTGAAAAATTACTACCCATGCGTGTTCCACGGCTGCTGTTGATCAGTGGATAACCGTCCATTATATGCGCCTTTTCTGTTGCATTTAAATCTTTATATCGCTCAGGATTGATCCTCAAAAAGGATAAGAATACTCTTTGAGGGTTGATTAAAGTATCCATGTAAGAAGCTACTTCGCTCAATAAGGGACCAGTCCATGGCCCGGCTGCACTTATGAGCTTTTTTGCTTTGACCTGGAGGTTGTCACCGCTCTTTTTATCTGAATAGGTGACTTCAAATCCATCTTCAATCCTGGTAATATTGGTAACCTTGGAATCATACTGAACTTCCTGACCAAGCAATCGAATCGCCATATGAGTATATTGAATTAACTTCTGAGGATTGATCGTGCCGGTATGTTCTTTATATTCTTTGATGACAATGGTGGTATCAGGAATAACCATCCCAAATTTAGCCAAGGCCTCTTCTGGAGTACGGGCGAACTGGAAAGAGTCCTGTTGTTCAGGATGCATAATTGCTTCTATCCGGTTTAATTGACGCAAATGCCTGACATATGTCATCGGGGATGTTCGGTAGATATCTGAAATATGATGCTGATCTGTCGACTTATTATTGAGAAAATCTATGAGCACTTTTACCTCTTCAACTGTCAGATTGTGCAGATAGGACCACTTGTCATTTTTGGGTCCCAGGCTTCTGGCGATACGCGCTTCTCCAAGGCTGGATCCATATTCATAATTTGAGTCCTGTTGTTCCAGAAGCAGTACGTCTTCACCTGCATTGGCCAGTTGCCAGGCAGCTGAACTTCCCATCAAACCACCACCGATAATGACCACTGGTGGAGCTTTACGATCATGACATGAATTGAAAATAATAAGTAAAAGAAAAAATATAGGATATTTCATCATCAGATGAAAATCCAAAATTATGGCAGAAAAACAGAATAAGCAGAGGGATTACTTATCGATTAAGAGCCAGATAGAATATTGATCAATATGAATAGAATCATACAAATCAATAGCCATTGGTAAGAATTGCTGTCAGTAGATGTTCTCATTATCCTATAGATTGTCCTACAAGATAACTAAACAATCGTTTGTTCGCATACCCTCATATAGGTATTTAACCTATTATAAATAATCTTAATGTATAGTAAGTGTGTTAGACTGAATCGATTAAGTTGTCTGGTATTTTGACTATTATCCTCCTATTATGGCATTGGACCATTAAAGGCGCGAAAGTTCTAATTTTTCTTTTTTCTTCTGTTCTTTTTCTTGGCTTCCGCTTCCTCAATAACCCGCATGACATTAAAATCCGTATCCTTGGAAAATGCGATGGTGTCCTGGTAGTCACCATATTCAATTTCTAATTTATCGATAGGCATTCCGATATACTTTTCTATTGCCGACAATAGTTTTTCTTCTTCCGGGGCACAAAACGAGACTGCTTCTCCTTTTCTCTTCCCACGTCCGGTACGTCCTACTCGGTGAACATATTGTTCGGCTTCTTCAGGAAGATCATAATTGACCACATAATCGACGCTCGGTATATCAATGCCTCTAGCGCTAACATCTGTAGCGATGAGTATCTTATTGGTTCCTTTTCTAAATCGATCCATCACGGCAAAACGATCTAATTGATCCTTGTCTCCATGAATAGTTTCTGAAACTAATCCTACTCTTTCCAATGCCTTCTTCACGCGTTCAGCCCGAATTTTTGTCCTGACGAAAACCAGAATTTTCTTGCCTTCATTTTCCAAAATCAAACGCTCCAGAAAAAACCGCTTGTCGTCCATTTTTATATGAACAATCGCATGATTGATATTCCGATTGACCGGATTCTTTGGAGAGATCTGTATCCGAATCGCGTTACTTCTGATCAGGCTATAAGCCAGTTTCTTTATCTTGTTATCAATCGTAGCCGAAAAAAACAGGGTCTGTCGCATTTTAGGAAGCTTGCGGATAACATCTCGTATATCCTTTATGAATCCTAGTTCGAGCATGTGGTCTGCTTCATCGAGCACCAGGATCTCAACCCTGTGCAACAAGAGGTGTCCTTGATATTCAAGATCAAACATCCGACCCGGTGTTGTTATAAGAACATCCAGTCCTTTCTTAATGTCTCGAATTTGTGCTTCTTGTTCGACCCCCCCAAAGATTGTGGCGACTCTGACCTTAGTCCCTTTAGCCAGAGACTCAAATACCTTATATATCTGCAGCGCTAATTCACGCGTTGGCACCATGACGATACATTTGATACCATCCTTTCTAGTGGTTTTCATTTTGCGATCATGCAACATGGCTATGATAGGAATGGCAAATGCAGCCGTTTTACCAGTTCCTGTTTGTGAAATAGCTAATAGATCTTCACCCCGAAGTATATGGGGGATGGATTTGTATTGAATATCGGTGGGTTTTCTAAAGCCAAGTTGCTCGAGATTCTCCTTAAGCTCTTGCGGGATGTTGTATTGGGAGAATTTCATATTTGAATTTCAAGGTGATATTTGACTGCTAATTTAGGACAGTATTTAATTTCAAAACTCGTGTTGTTTCAAACTCGACGCTAAAATCACTTCTTCTTTCCTCTTCGTCCTCGATTTTTTCTTCTTTTTTCTTTATATGCTAAACGTCGTTCGTGCGCTAGATTAACTTTTCGATTTTTAGCCTTCTTCTCATGGAAAGCACCTTGGGAGGTTTTGATTGACCTTTCTTTTCCGATCGGCTTAAATCGGACTGTTGGTTTTTCAGCTTCGATCAATTCATCCGTGAAAATTACATCTTCAGTCACTTGTATTTCCTTCACCTGGACATCCATCAATTTTTCTATCTGATCCCAGGAATATTTCTCTTTATCTGATACAAACGATATTGCAATGCCTTTAGCTTCTGCACGACCGGTTCTACCGATTCTATGCATATAATCTTCAGGATTTTCCGGGATATCAAAATTGATGACATGTGTGATATTACTGATATCTATTCCCCTGGAAATAATACTGGTGGCTATCAGGATACGATGCACTCCAGATTCAAAATCGCGAACTCGATTGAGGCGATAGTTTTGAGATTTATTACTGTGAATGATCCCAATTTTTTCTCCAAGATCTGGTTCTAGTCGATCATAGAGCTGGTCAGCCATTTTCTTGCTATCTATAAAAACCAAAGCTTTTTTCCAGTCATCATCCACCATGATATGTTGCAGAAGAGCCGTTTTAGAAAGAAAATTTGGTGCTTTATAAAAACTCTGATCAATATTTTCCAAAGGGGTGCCGGATGCAGCAACCTGAACTTTTAAAGGATCCTTGAAAAAAACATTCAACAGCTTGTCGACTTCAGGAGTCATCGTTGCTGAAAACATGAGGTTCTGTCTTTTCTCTGGCAGTAGATCCAGCAAATTCTCCAACTGCACTCTAAATCCCAGATCTAACATTTCATCTACTTCATCGATGACGAGATGTTTGATGTCTTTCACCCGGAGTGCACCACTTAGAATTAGATCTCGGGTTCTTCCTGGCGTACCCACGATGATATCATGTTTTACTAGTACAAGGAGTTTTTGAGTATTGATATTGGTTCCCCCGTAAACACCGACGGATTGTACAGATAAATATTTCGTCAGTTGTTCCAACGCCTCGATTATTTGAACCACCAGCTCCCTTGTAGGAACCAGAATAAGTATCCTGGGAGTCATCTGTTTTGAATACTTAAGGTTTCTAAGGAGTGGGAGCAAAAATGCAATTGTCTTTCCTGTCCCAGTCTGGGCAATGCCCACAACATCCTTACCTGACATCACCGGGGCAAAGGCATGTTGCTGAATTGCCGTCGGTGTATCAAATCCCAGATCCCCCAAAGCATTCAGCAGAGAACTATTTAAATTGAGATCTGTAAACGAAATTTTAGACAACTGAGGTTTTTTTAATGAATTATTGACGTTAATTTGAAGCAGGTTTTGGATTTCAATTCAAAGCTACTTGAATTTATTCAGGTTATACGTTTTTAGCTTAACTAATTGTTAATCAACAATTTATAAATAGGATTTATGTCAAGAAAAAATGATATACTCAAAAAAATCCGAATCTTACTTACTGAGAAATTTGAAACACCTGAGGAAGCCTTCCGGTTTTTTGATGAAAATGATTCCGGTACGCTCAGCCGGTCTGAGCTTAAGAAGTTAGTCCATGAAGCGGAGATTAGCGGATTTCTTTCGACTATCGTGGCGCGTCAACTTATCAAAAAATTAGACGAAGACGGCGATGGCGAATTGAATTGGCACGAATTCAAAGGGGAATTTGACAAGTTGTTAGAAGCAAATTTGGAATAGTATAACCCCAGCAATAGATCGACTAACGGTCCAACCACTTCTTAAAAGGGACTATTTTTTCTATAGCCACAATGGCATTTTCATAGGTAGGATTCAAATTTACTCTGACACGTGTGGAAGAGAGATACTGCAGTGATTCAATGGCTGTAGCGGAAACCAATAGTTGTCGATTGATCCTAAAAAAATCGGTAGGATCAACCTTTGTTGCCAATTGAGTCATTGAAATATCGAGCGGATAAGAGCGATTTTCTTTTGTTCGAATATGACAAACTTTGTTATCAACAAAGAAATATGCCACATCTTCAATATTTACAGTCTTAAATTTCGATCCAATCTTGATCAAAAATCTTTTCCTGAAATCCTGCGGACGCAGCATGGCCGATAATTGTGCATAGTCGATTCCAGCTCCTTTTCTTTCAAAGTATTGTTTTTGAAACTTGTCAATGGCACTTCGAAGGTCACCCTCATCAATGGGTTTGAGTAGGTAATCTACACTATTTTGCTTGAAAGCAGCGATAGCATATTCATCAAAAGCTGTTGTAAATATGATCGGGGTCTCAACCTCAACTTCCTCGAAAATTTGAAAGCTGTTGCCATCAGCCAATTGGATATCTTGAAATATCAGATCTGGGATATTTTCTTTTAACCATTCGATGGACTCCTCAACCGATTCACACTCACCGACTATTTCAATCGTATCAGATACTGATCTGATCATTCTTTTCAGATTCCTGGCAGCAATTACCTCGTCTTCTATGATAAGCGCTTTGATCCTCATACGCGTCTATTTCTTGGGTAATTTTAACATAGGAATACGTGCTATATACTGGTCGCCAGCTGCACCAAATATAGCTCCATCCAACCCAAGTAACTGAAGTTGTTGTTTAAGATTATTCAATCCAATTCCGGTAGATACAACTCCATCTGTTTTTGGTTGATAACTATTGATAACCACGAGCTGATCATCTTCAACCTTGACATTGATCCTCATGGGTTTTGATTTGGAAACAATGTTATGTTTCAATGCATTCTCAATGAGCAGCTCCAAGGTCAACGCGGGAAGTTCATACTCCATTTGTTCCTCTTTGACATCGATATCCACCTTAAGTTTTTGACCAAAACGCTCCTCCTGAAGGTAAATATAGGATTGGATGAATTCAATTTCTTTGCGTAAAGTGACAACAACATCTTTATTCTGTTCGAGTACATATCTCAGGTTTTTGGATAGCGCCTTTAGGAAACGATCTGCTCTATTCACGTCCTCATGTAT
>JAHHJQ010000053.1 GCA_018680005.1 Bacteroidia bacterium
GTGCTACTGTGCAAGGAGTGACTTTCGAACTGCGAGCGAACTACAACAGGAAAGTTCAGTTAGAAGGTGGATTTACATTACAATCTAGCAAGTTTGACAATCCTGTAGCATACATTGATGGATTACCAGGCATCAAAGCCTTTATGCGGACGCCAAATGATTATGGCTATACAATTTTGACATTAACACCTAAAAACAGGCTCCGTGCGACATTCAATTATGTATATACCGGAAATATGCAAGCGCCACATTTTGCGGGGGCACCAAATCAATCCATTGATGAAATCATTACAACAACAACTTTTTCAGAATTCGGAACGAAGATTGGCTACACATTGCCAATGAAGGGAATTGACTCTGAAATTGAAGTTTATGGAGGCGTCAAAAACCTATTCAATGCATACCAGGATGATTTTGATATTGGAAAAAACAGAGATAGCAATTTCGTATATGGACCTGGACAACCAAGGACATTTTTCCTGGGACTAAAACTGAAATCGAAATGAATCAATCACTGAACTATCAACCCATCTGACAGATTACTCAAGGACATGAATATTCTTCTCCGCACAAATTTTCTTTAATTCGTCTGGCCAAATGGATACGGTAACTTCACCTAAATGTGCCGTTCGCAGGAGATACATATACGTTCGGGCCTGACCGATTCCACCACCTATACTCAGCGGAATTTCATCGTTCAAAATTGCCTGATGATAAGGCAGGTCTAGAAAATCAAGTTGTCCCGAAAGCTTTAATTGCGTCTTCAAAGTGTCTTTCGTCACTCGGACACCCATAGAACTGAGTTCGTGTCTTCTTTGGGTAACCGGATTCCAGACCAGGATGTCTCCATTGAGACCGTGCATCTGTTTACCATTTTTAGTAACTGACGGAGTCACCCAGTCATCATAGTCTGCAGCACGCATTTCATGAGGATAGCCATCTTCGAGCACCCATCCAATACCAATGATAAATACAGCGGGGTACTCCTTGATCAATTTTGTTTCTCGTTCTTTTCTAGGGAGATCAGGATACATATCCAGGATTTCTTCCGCATGGAAAAATTTCAATTCCTCCGGAAAATCGGGATAGCGATCGTCATTGAGTTCAGGAAACTTTTCTTTGATCATCATGCCTGCTCCATAGATCACTTTCCAGAGCTTTTTGACAGTATCTTTAAGATAGTCGAGGGTCCTGTCTTCCGCGGTAATCCTTTTTTCCCAATCCCACTGATCGACATAGGCCGAATGGTCATGGTCAAGGAAATAGTCTTTTCTGATCGCCCGCATATCCGTATTGATTCCCTGACCAACAGCACAGTCAAATTGAGCCAATGCCATTCTTTTCCATTTGGTAGCAGCTTGTACCACCTGGGTTTCAATACGTTTGTCAAGACCAAGTCCAGCCGGAAAATCCACTGGCGTACGGGATCCATCCCGATCGAGATAGTCATTGACGCCACTGTCCTTTCGCACAATGAGCGGTACCTGGACCATTTGCAGATTCAATTCATCGGCTAGTCCTTTTTCAATATATTCTTTGACTAGATAGAGGGCCTCCATCCGCTTCAGTGGAGTTAATAAGGCGCTATAATTGTCAGGAAGAACTTTGTTGACTTCCTCGTAGGTGCTGATACCAGGACCTGCGAGATCTGATTTCTTTTCGTACATGGTTTTGATGGTTTGGCTAAATGCTAATTTAACGATATTCTGCATCATGACCTGAGCTTATTAGTCGTTTATCCATGCTTTTTGGGTATGTAGAATTATTCCATCATTTAATTGTAGAACGAGTAAAAAACTAAAGCACTTATCCATAAAACAATTCTCAATTTGTTTCAACGCGGCCTCTGCAAATAACTCACGGAGAAAATATACATCGTCAAACAAATGAATCGGATATTTTGGATAATAAAATAATCTATGTGTAACGGATTATAAAAAGCTACTAATCCTTTTCACCCAAATTTTTAAAGGAGACTAATAATTTCTAATATATTTAATATTCAGATTGATCTTTCCAGGTCAATCAATGTACCCATCAATCGTTTTTTGATTTTAAAGAATTGTGTCCTTGCTATTGGACCAGGTCTGAGTCTTTTAGAAAGAGGCAACCTAGGGGAATTATTTTTGATTCTACCGGGTTATGGAATTCAGACAGACTAATCGCACCAATATTATGAGAAACCTTATTCTACTTTTACTATGTTCAGTTTCAATGCTGGGAACCTTAATGGCTCAAAATCTCCTTTTCAATGGAGATTTCGAAACCGGAGACCTTACAGGGTGGAATCCTGGTGCGGATGCTGCGATTAACGTAAATGTTTTCAACGAATTCGCACCAATGCCTCAGCCAGCCAATGGGAGCCGTGCTTTGAAGATATTTGGTCGGTTTAACGGCGTTCAGAATGATAATTTAATGTTTCAAGAGCATTTAGTTAGCCCAGGCGATCAAATCGATGCTTCCGTAGAAATGTTTCACCCATCCAGTGGTCTTGATAACCTTGAATTCAAAGCCAATGTTGCTTTTATGCGTTTAGGATTCTTCGACGCTGGAGGGGCGGAAATCGATCCGGGAATAGCTGGGGTCAATAGCGATTTGTTCAGCGGTTTGAATGCCGGTGATACTTGGACACCATTTAACATCTCAGCTACTGCTCCGGCCGGTGCTGTGACCGTCCAGTATTTTTTGTTTTTCATCCAGCCATTGAATGAGTCAGGGGCTGTGTTTTATGACAATGCAGTCCTTAGAAATATCACAGAAGAGCAGGCAGCTGCTATACCTACCATGTCCCAATGGGCATTAATGATTTTAGGTTTGATCATGGTTTCTATAGCTGTAGTCTTTATAAAGCGACGTGTTTACGCATAATCTTATCAATCAATAAATGTGAAAAAGCTGATTTCGTGAATATCAGTTTAGAGCATTTCCGAGGAGTGAGATACAATTAGAAGTCTAACAAGGATCAACCATCTAATCTCAACCAAATATTTTGGCTTTGATGAATCTGGCATTCATTTCTGCGATGTTCACGATAGAGATTCCTTCAGGGCATTCAACCTCGCAGGCCCCGGTAAAAGAACAATGACCAAATCCTTCTTTTTCCATTTGAGCTGTCATATCCAGGACACGTTGATGCGCTTCAGGTGCACCTTGTGGCAACCCATTGAGATGATTGATTTTGGCGGAAGTGAATAGTGCCGCAGAAGAGTTCTTGCATGTTGCCACACAGGCCCCGCAACCAATACAAGCGGCAGCATCCATGGCTCTATCCGATACTGTTTTGCTAATGAGAATTGCATTGGCCTCCGGAGCAGTTCCGGTTTTTGCACTGATAAATGCTCCGTTTTCAATAATCCTGTCAAAGGCTGAGCGGTTTACGATCAAATCTTTGATAATTGGAAATGACCTGGCACGCCAGGGCTCCACCGTTATGGTCGCACCATCTTCAAAACTGCGCATATGCAATTGGCAGGTCGTCATATTGTCGTGGGGGCCATGTGCCCTTCCATTGATAAAGACGCCGCACTGACCACAAATACCCTCTCGACAATCGTATTCAAAAGCTACTACTTTTTTGTTTTTGAGGACCAATATTTCGTTCAAATGATCCAGGGCTTCAAGAAATGACATATCCTCTGTCAAATCATTGACCTCGTATGATTGGAATCCTCCCTTGTCGTTAGGTCCTTCTTGCCTCCATATTTTGAATGTGATCTTCATGTTCGCTCTATTTGTAACTTCTGACAGTGGGTTGGACAAATTCAAATTCCAGTGACTCTTTGTGCAAAGCGAAATTTCCTTCATCATAATCCCAGGCCGAGACAAAGGTAAACTGGTCATCCACCCTTACGGCCTCACCATCTTCAGTCTGATATTCTTCTCTAAAGTGGGCGCCACATGATTCTTCGCGCTGCAATGCGTCTTTGCACATCAGTATCCCTAATTCTATAAAATCAGCCAGGCGATAAGCCTTCTCCAATTCGGTATTCAATTCCTTGCTTTCCCCGGTCACTTTGACATCGGACCAAAACTGTCGACGTATATCTTCTATTTGGTTGATAGCTTTTTCTAATCCAGTTTTATTTCTGCTCATGGCGCAATCATTCCACATGACCTTACCTAGTTCTCTATGAAAGTGGTCCGCTGTTTTGGTTCCGTCTACGGAAAGAATACGGTCAACATAGTCCTTTACTCCTTGTTCAGCTTTGTCAAATTCTACATGGTGAATATCCGGACGTTCAGATTTTATTTCCTGAGCCAGATAATTATTGATGGTATTTGGCAAAATAAAATAACCATCCACACTTGCCTGAAGGAGAGAATTTGCGCCCAGGCGATTGGCTCCATGATCCGAGAAGTTGCACTCTCCGATTGCATACAGGCCGGAGACGGTTGTCATCAATTCATAATCCACCCATAACCCGCCCATGGAAAAGTGGGCCGCAGGAGAAATCATCATAGGTTTGGTATAGGCGTCGACACCAGTTATCTTCTTGTACATTGTAAAAAGATTTCCGTATCGATCTGCTATGGTTTGTTTCCCAAACCTTTCAATGGCGTGTTTGAAATCCAGGTATACCGCATTCTTCAAACGCCCGACCCCATGACCTGCATCTATCCTTTCTTTGGCTGCCCTCGAAGCAATATCACGAGGAGCAAGATTTCCAAAACTTGGATAACGTCGCTCCAGGTAATAGTCCCTTTCGTCTTCCGGAATGTCATTTGCCACTCGGGTATCATCTTTCTTTTTTGGAACCCATATGCGTCCGTCATTCCTCAATGATTCGGACATCAGCGTCAACTTTGATTGTGCTTCACTCGATTGAGGGAGTGCAGTCGGATGGATCTGCGTAAAGCTGGGTGCTGCGAAATAGGCACCTTTCTTATGTGCTTTCCAGATAGCGCTGCCGTTGCAGCCAATGGCTAAGGTCGATAGTCGAAAGACTCTTGAATAACCGCCTGTTGCCAACACTACAGCGTCAGCAACATAGCGCTGAAGCTCCCCGGTGATCAAATCCCGGACGATGATGCCCTTCGCTTTTCCATCTATGACCACCAGATCCATCATTTCAGATCTTGTATGCATAGTGACCTTTTTACTCCGCACCATTTTGTAGAGCTGCGAATATGCCGCCAGCAGCAGTTGCTGTCCTGTCTGTCCTCTTGCGTAGAATGTTCTTTGAACCTGGACGCCTCCAAAACTTCGATTGACTAAAGTGCCACCATATTCCCGAGCAAACGGTACTCCCTGTTGGGTATAATGGTCGATTAGCGGCGCTGAAAGTTCTGCCAGTCGATAGGTATTGGCTTCCCGTGATCTGAAGTCTCCCCCTTTCAACGTATCGTAAAACATACGCCAAATGCTATCCCCATCATGCTGATAATTCTTTGCTGCATTGATACCTCCTTGTGCCGCCACTGAATGCGCTCTTCTGGCAGAATCCTGGTAGCAAAAACAATGGATATCATACCCCAATTCTGCAAGTGTCGCTGCTGCTCCTGCACCAGAAAGTCCCGAGCCAACAACTATTACGCTCAGCTTTTTCTTATTGGCCGGATTGATCAGCTTGCTTTGGATCTGATAGTTGCGCCATTTATCTTCTAATTTCCCCTCCGGGATTTTTGCATCCAATACCATAGGCTTATTTGAAGTAAACGATGAACGGAATAATACCAAACATTGCGGAAACAATGACCGCATATATCAATGACACCTTGGATATAATCAACAGGCTTTTACGATGATAGAATCCCAGGCTTTTGACTGCACTCTTTAGTCCGTGATAGAGATGAAATCCGAGTGGGAACATCAATAAAGAATAAAAGAGCACATAATATATGTTGTGGAAAAGATGGCTGGTCACTTCATACACATCCTTGTTCCCCACGCTATCTGTTCCAACCTCTTCACCCAAACCTAACTTGATACGGGCCCAAAAATTAGCCAGGTGCACTACTATAAATATGAGTATAAAAACCCCTAACAAGCCCATGTTTTGTGATGCCCAGCTACTGTTTTCTTTGGTGTTTGAAACTTTGTATCCTACAGGTTTCGCTCTTTTGTTTTTGATCGTTACAATCAATGCATAAACCACATGAAGAATGATCGAGAGATAAAGTAAGTAGGCGACAATCTTGATCAGCGGGCTTTCTCGTAGAAGCGTTGAGTAGGAATTGTACATCCCCCTTGCCATATCTTCAGGAAGCAGCAGAATACAATTGGCTGAAAGATGGACAATCAGGAAGATACAAAGGAATAGTCCTGTTGCCGCTATGATACTCTTTCTAAAAAATAAGGTCATACACTGATCGATTGGGACACTTAAATATAATGGAGGATGGTTCAAGCGCAAAGAAACAAGGTAACCAAATTCATGAATCTTGAATAAAAATTAGTACTTGTATATTCATAGCATTTCAATGGAGGATGCTTTATTGAAATTTCAGCTTTAAGAAATGGGATAATTTATAAATGCATTAGAAAATAAATACAATGATTTATCTAATTTCAATTGACACAATCTATTCATTTAGGCAGAAAATGTAATCCAATTTTAAACCATGACAAACAGTATTAAGTGAAGAATAAGCTACAGTTAATCACATATGTCGATCGATTAGGGTGCAAAAGTCTGTCAGAATTAACCGACTTGTTCACCAATGAGTTTCGTGGTCTTTTTGGTGGAATTCATATTCTGCCATTTTACTATCCCATTGATGGAGAAGACGCCGGATTTGATCCAATTGATCATCAACTAGTTGATCCAAGACTTGGAGACTGGAATGACTTAAAAGTTCTGAGTAACGAAGTTGATATCATGGCAGATATGATTGTCAACCATGTGTCTGCACAGTCCATCCTTTTTCAGGATTACCTGCAAAATGGAAGTGCCTCGGAGTATTCCTCTTTGTTTTTAAGTTATGATACTGTCTTTCCAAATGGAGCAACTGAATCGGATATTTTAGCGATTTACCGACCACGCCCCAATTTACCTTTCACTTACTTCAAATTAAATGACGGTTCCACCAAATTGATCTGGACCACCTTCACCAGCAACCAAATAGACATCGATGTATTGAGTGAAAATGGAGCGCAGTATCTAGAGGGCATTTTAGATGTTTTTCAAAAAGGAGGGGTGAAAATGATTCGATTGGATGCGGCGGGATATGCAATAAAGAAACAGGGAACTTCCTGTTTTATGATTGAAGAAACGTTTGATTTTATTGACCAATTATCTGAAAAAGCAAGGGGCAAAGGGATAGAGATACTCGTGGAAATTCATTCCTACTATAAAACCCAAATCGAAATTGCTAAGCGAACGGACTATGTATATGACTTTGCCCTGCCGGTACTGGTTTTAGATACCCTCTTCAATAAAAACACGAAGAGCTTAAAAAAATGGCTGGCTATCAGCCCTCGCAATGCCATTACTGTCCTGGACACCCATGATGGAATCGGAATAGTCGATGTAGGCTCCGAAAATGGACAGCCGGGATTGATAGAGGATGGCATTCTCGACCAGATTGTCGAACAAATGCACATCAATAGCAATGGCAATAGCAGAAAAGCTACAGGAGCAGCCGCTTCCAATCTGGATCTGTATCAGGTCAATTGCACGTATTTTGATGCGCTTGGTCGTGATGACAAAGCTTATTTGATGGCGAGAGCCATTCAGTTTTTTGTTCCAGGTATTCCACAGGTTTACTACGTTGGACTTTTTGCCGGAGAAAATGATATGGAATTGCTGGCCAAAACAAATGTCGGCAGAGATATCAATCGGCATTACTATACCAAGACAGAGATTAAGGAGTATTTGGATAGACCCCTGTTCAAAGCGTTAAAGAAGTTAATGATTCTAAGAAATACCCACCCTGCATTTGATGGGGAATTTAAGCTTCTGGAAACACCAGACCACCTGCTACATATCGAATGGATAAGGGAAAATCAAAAAGCAACATTAAATATTGATCTATCTATAATGAATATGAATATTAACTATTCAAAAGATGGTGCAATGGAACAGTTGGACTTGCTTTAATGAAAATGTCGTGCTATTCACAAAGGGTAAGAATATTCATTAGGAACTACTCCAGAAGTTGTCTATCAATTGGATGCTTCCATCAAACATGTTACTTTCATCAACCCGGAAAATAAGGGACTTGAATTAGCCTCTGACAAGCGATGTTTAAAAATCATCAGTGAACTTGTCCATTGAAATCGAGATAACACCAATCAAAGCAATAAACTATCAATCAAAGCATGAAAAAAACTGTAAGATTCTCTGATCTTAAAGACAGAAAACCCACTCATCATCAGATCAATGGTCTGGACCTGGTGATTATTAGATATGATCATGAAGTGTCTGTTTTATATGGGAGATGTCT
>JAHHJQ010000065.1 GCA_018680005.1 Bacteroidia bacterium
TGACAAAAAGCTTCCGGAAATTATTTATGTGGCTCCCGTTAGTGGAGAGGTCATAGCAATAAATAGAGGAGCAAAAAGATCAATCAAAGAGATCATAATCCTTGCAGATAAGGATTTACAACATAAAACCCTAAAAGCACCGTCATTGGAAAGCGACAGGCAGGAGATTGTTGATTTCCTTTTGGCGACAGGGGGGTGGTGCCATCTTGTTCAGCGTCCATTTAATGTTGTCCCTGGAAAAGATGATATCCCTCGAGATATCTTCATCTCTACATTTGATACATCACCTTTGGCTCCTGATTTATCCTTTGTTGTTCAGGAGAAAGCGGAGGCTTTTCAAAAAGGTCTTGACGTGCTTAACAAATTGACTGATGGCAACGTCCATCTCGGTATATCCGCGAATAAAGGGGATGCACCGGCTTCTGCCTTCACACAGGCAGAGGGAGTACAAAAGCACTATTTCAATGGTGCCCATCCTGCAGGCAATGTCGGTGTTCAGATTCATCATATCAAACCCATTTCTCCGGCTGAGAAAGTATGGACGGTTAATGTTCAATCTGTAATCACATTAGGAAAGCTTTGGACAGAAGGTATTTATGATGCCTCAAGGATAGTAGCACTGACAGGAGCGGAATTGAAAGAAAATGTTTATGTCAAAACTTTTCAGGGCGCAGGTGTTGAACAATTGGTTAAGGAAATGCTTAATACAGAAACCAATGCAAGACCCAGATTTATATCAGGGGATGTCTTGTCAGGAAGTAGAATTGATTCAAATGGATTTCTAGATTTTCATTCTGACCAATTAACAGTGATACAGGAAGGTGATAAGTATGAATTGTTTGGATGGCTTCTCCCATTGAAGTTAAGACCATCGGTTTCCAAGACATTTCCGAATTTCTTATTTCCAAGCTACAAATTCAGAGCTGAAACCAATACACATGGTGAGAAGCGTGCCTTTGTAGTTACCGGACAATATGAAGAAGTACTTCCGATGGATATCCACTTGGGATACCTCATGAAAAATATCATTATTAACGATTATGAAATGATGGAAGGATTGGGGATTCATGAACTTAGCGAAGAAGATGTCGCACTTTGTGAATTCGTCTGTACTTCAAAAGCACCTTTACAGCAGATTCTAAGACAAGGTCTGGAAGTTATGCGTGAACAAGGGTAGTAGAATCATCATTGTAATCAACGAACAAAAAATATTTCTTCAATAATAGCGTATGGCGCTGATAGATTTTTTCAAAAAAATAGAACCGGACAAAGAGAAGAGCCCATTGTTGCATACGGCATACGATGCTTTCTTCACTTTTGCTTTTACTCCAAATACGGTAACACCGGACGGAGGCACGCATATCAAGGACGGTATGGATCTGAAAAGAACCATGTTTTATGTGGTGATAGCACTACAATTATGTTTTCTTTTTGGAACCTACAATATTGGACATCAGCATTTTCTAGCACTGGGTGTACATGAATCCTTTCTTGCAGGATTTCATTTAAAACTGGCATATGGTCTCGTAAAATTGCTACCGATTTTCATTGTTGCAAATGTAGTCGGATTAGGTATTGAATTTTGGTATGCATCCAATAGAGGCCATGGCGTAGAAGAAGGATTTCTGGTATCCGGAGCTCTTATTCCATTGATCATGCCACCTGATGTGCCATTGATATGGCTTGCATTCTCAGTCGCATTTGCTGTGATTTTGGGTAAAGAGGCTTTTGGAGGTACGGGAATGAATGTTTGGAATATTGCATTGTTGTCTCGAGTATTTATCTTTTTTGCCTATCCGACAACCATTTCTGGAGATGAAGTTTGGGTAGCCGGATTAACCAGTACAGAAGCAGGAGCTGCGGTAGATTATACATGGTGGCAAACCGGATTTTTTAATGGCATTTTTGAAGCCTTTGGTTGGAGCACTTTTGACCCAGGACTGACCGTAGCAGATGGGTATACAGGTGCTACTCCGCTTGCCCTTGCAGCGAATGGCATCCCAGGAACTGATCTTGTAGGATGGGAAGCTGTTACCTCTGTCTATAGTGAATCTCAAATGTGGTGGGGTACTATACCGGGATCTATAGGAGAAACGTGTAAGCCTTTCATTATCGTCGGTGCTATACTCCTTATTCTTACCAAAATTGCTAGCTGGAGAATTATGTTATCTATGGTAATTGGGGCAGCTTTAGCAGGTATGGGAATGAATGCCCTTGGGTTGACACCTTTCATGGAGGTCCCTTGGCAATATCACTTCTACATGGGTAGTTTCTTTTTTGCAATGGCATTTATGGCTACGGACCCTGTGACTGCCAGCGGTACGCTGACAGGTAAATGGATTTATGGATTTTTTATTGGAGTTATAGGTATGATTATCAGGGTTCTCAATCCCGCATACCCGGAAGGCTGGATGTTAGCAATTCTATTGCTTAACACCTTCTCAGCAACGATCGACAATTATGTATTAAAAGCTAATATCAAAAAACGACTTCAACGTGCATAGTAATAGTTATATCATACGGTTTGTGTTGATTTTGACCACTGTAGTAGCACTTCTACTTTCGGTGATCTATTTCGCACTCAAGGATAAGGCAGCAGTGAACGAAGCCATCTTTAATAAGCGAGGCATTATTGCAGCGGTCAATGATTATCTGCCAGCCCCAGTCAGCGAAATGTCTGATGAAGATGTTGCTCAACTGTTTGAGACAGATATTGAGCAAAAAGTATTGGATATGTCAGGCAATTTAGTTGACAGCCTGATGGCTGAGGATGTAGATCTCGCACAAGAGCGCAAAAAGCCGGAATCAGAGAGACTACTACCACTTTATGTCTATACAGCAGAAGGTCAGAAGTATTATATCATGAGTGTTCGTGGAAACGGGCTATGGGATGCTATATGGGGTGCAGTGGCTGTAAAGTCTGATTTCTCTACAGTAGTAGGTGCTTCGTTTGACCACGCCCAGGAGACACCAGGATTAGGAGCAGAAATCAAAGACAATCCCACATTTAGTGAACGATTCAAAAATAAGCAGATCGTCAATGATGGCGATTACACCTCGGTACAGGTGGTTAAAGGTTCGGTCAAAAATCCAAGCTTTCAGGTGGACGGAATATCAGGTGCAACAGTCACTTGTAATGGCGTATCTGAAATGCTTGATAGAGGAATAGGATACTATCTGCCTTATTTTAATAAGATCAGAAGTTAATCGGTTGAAATCCGAGCAACATTAAAAGGAACAAAATTCAGCAAACCATAAAATTGTATAATGGCTGACGTTTTAGAAACCAAAGTAGCAGAACCAAAAGAACCGGTATTGGCTTTTGGTAAAAAGGAAAAAAAGCTACTAACAGATCCGTTAAGTGAGAACAATCCTATTACCGTCCAGGTACTAGGTATTTGCTCGGCACTTGCCGTTACTTCTTTGGTGCTACCTTCATTCGTAATATCCATAGCAGTAATATTTGTTTGTGCATTTTCTAACCTATTCACATCCTTATTGAGGCATTATATTCCGAATCAGGTAAGGATGATCGTACAGCTTGTGATCATTGCAACCTTAGTGTCCGTTGTGGATTATGTCCTCAAAGCATTTAGCTATGAAGTATGGAAGCAATTGTCCGTATTCATTGGATTGATCGTTACGAATTGTATCATCATGGGACGTCTGGAAGCCTTTGCACTCGCCAACAAACCATGGAAATCATTTTTGGATGGTGTAGGAAATGGATTGGGATATGGGCTGATCCTAATTGGTGTTGCAGTAATAAGAGAACTTTTTGGTAAAGGGACCCTATTTGCAGGTAGCCCTATCGAAATGTCCATTATCGGGCCATCTGCAAGTTATTGGATTAACACAGCTGCTGAATCCGGAATCGGTACATGGTTCAGCTGGTATGCAAATAATAATTTATTTGTTTTGCCACCGGCAGCAATGTTTATCATTGCCATATTTATTTGGATACATAGAACCTGGAGACCACACCTGGTCGATGTATCCTAAAACCTATTAATAAATCTGCAAAAGCAGTAAAGCATAAATATTATGGAAGGCAGTTTTGTAAATATTTTTATTAAAGCGGCATTTATTGAAAACCTGGTGCTCATGTATTTCTTGGGCATGTGTTCTTATTTGGCCGTATCCAAGTCCATTAAAACCGCATTTGGTTTAGGACTTGCCGTGATTTTCGTACTTGCGGTTACCATGCCAATTAACTGGCTAATCCACGAACATCTCCTTAGTGAAAATGGTTTATTTGGCAGGGATTTGACATTCCTGAAATTGATCCTTTTCATTGCGGTAATTGCTTCGATGGTTCAATTGGTAGAGATGGTTGTCGAGAAAGTTTCGCCAGCGCTTTACAATGCACTTGGAATATTTTTACCCCTAATCACGGTTAACTGTGCCATCCTTTCAGGATCATTGTTTATGGTGACCAGAGAATACACATTAGGAGAAACCATTGCATTTGGATTAGGAGGAGGATTTGGTTGGTTTATCGCGATAGTTGCTTTGGCCGCGATACGAGAAAAGATAAGATATTCTAATGTTCCTGCTCCGCTCCGAGGATTGGGTATGGCTTTTTTGATTACCGGTTTGATGGGGGTAGCATTTCTTGGTTTGATGGGGATTGATCCGGCAGCATTGCAGTAATTCTTGAAATCGACTTATTAGATTATATAATTGACGATGATGATAATTTTAGCAATTGACTTTACCAGTATGATTTATGCTGTACTGGTGTTTGTCTTATTGATATTGATGCTTTCTATGATGCTCATCTATGCACGAAAGCAATTGGTTTCCCAGGAAGATGTGAAGATTATAATTAATGGTGACGACTCGAATCCATTGACGATCAAACCTGGAGCTTCACTTTTGACTGCGCTTTCTTCAAGAAATATCTTTCTACCCTCCGCCTGTGGTGGGGGCGGGACTTGTGCGATGTGTGAATGTCATGTAGACTCTGGCGGAGGTGATGTACTGCCCACAGAGCTGAATCATTTATCCAGAAAAGAAGTTGCTGAGCGTATGCGACTTGCCTGCCAGGTGAAGGTTCGTGAGGACATGGAAATCCGTGTGCCGGAAGAAATCTTTGGTATCAAAAAGTGGGAGTGCGAAGTAGTCTCCAACTATAACGTTGCCACCTTCATCAAGGAGTTTGTTGTCAAACTGCCAGAGGGGCAAACGCTTGATTTTGAGTCAGGAGGTTATATCCAAATTGACGTTCCTAAACTAGAAGTGGAATTTCAGAATATGGATATTGCACCACTTCCGGATGACCCCGCAGGAGTTGACAAATACAGATCAGAATGGGACAAATTTGGAATATGGCCTTTGAAAATGAAGAATGACGAGGAGCAATTCCGGGCGTATTCCATGGCTAACCATCCTGCGGAAGGAAATATCGTGATGTTGAATATACGAATTGCTACTCCACCATGGGATAGAAAGAATAATACGTGGATGGCTGTCAACCCGGGAGTTTGTTCATCTTATGTATTTACAAGAAAACCAGGGGATAAGGTCACGATATCCGGACCATATGGTGAGTTTTTCATCAAACCCACAAAGAAGGAAATGGTGTATATCGGTGGAGGTGCAGGTATGGCACCGTTGAGATCGCACGTTTTTCATCTTTTCCATACGCTTAAGACGAAAGACAGAAAAGTATCTTATTGGTATGGGGGTCGTTCACGGCGAGAGCTGTTTTACACAGATCACTTCAGAAAGATTGAGAAGGATTTTCCGAATTTCTCTTACCATATCGCACTTTCAGAACCATTGGAAGAGGATGGTTGGACAATCAAGGATAATATTGATGATAAGAGTGGTGAAGGATACGTTGGATTTATTCACCAGGTCCTCTATGATAACTACCTAAAGGATCACCCGGAACCAGAAGAAATAGAATACTATCTCTGTGGACCTCCGTTAATGTTACAGGCAGCTATGAAGATGTTGGATAGCCTGGGTGTGCCAGATGAAAATATTGCCTTTGATGATTTTGGATCATAGGTAAATGAAATCAAAATAATTTTGAGGGGTGATCATTGACTTCCTTCAAATTTTCAAAGAGACAAATTTCATAATGAAGTTTGTCTCTTTGTGTTTGTACAACATGGATCAGGACATTAAATACCCTTTCCTTCGAGCAGTACTTTGATCGTATAAAGTAAGATCTTGAAATCCAAAGCGAGCGACATGTTCTCGATATAGAGTATGTCAAATTTCAACCGTTTGATCATTTGATCCACATTGGAGGCATAGCCATATTTGACTTGTCCCCATGAGGTGATACCTGGTCTAACCTTCAACAGATGTTTATAGTGAGGAGCGACTTTCATTATTTGGTCGATATAGTACTGACGCTCAGGTCTGGGTCCTACAATAGACATTTCTCCAATAAGTACATTCCACAACTGTGGTAATTCATCCAATCGCCATTTTCGCATCGTTTTTCCCCACGGAGTCACACGTTCGTCATCTTCATATGACAATTGTGGACCCTCTGATTCGGCATCCTGATACATTGAACGAAATTTGATAATATTAAATGGCCGCCCCTTTATTCCTATCCTCTCTTGTCTGAAAAAGATAGCACCTTGACTGGATAACTTGACCCGTATCGAGATATAAACCAACAAAGGGATACACATGATCAACACGATCAAACTGATTATTATGTCTGAGAAACGCTTGGCAATCAATTGCCAGGTCGGCATATAATCCTGTTGGATTTCTATCAGAATCGCACCAAATACGTGATTCATTCTTACAGACCCCAATAGTATGTCATACATATCTGGGATGATTTTAATTAGAACCTGATCATCAAAATCAAAAAGAATATTGAGGATTTGATTCAGTTTTGTGTGCTCGGAAGTTTCGATGGCAATAATAGCTTCTTCTATTCCTTCTGATTCAATAATTCCGGGCAGATCGTTGAGATTACCTAAATTCTTGAGATGTTGGTCCAGTTGATTGCTGCCTGCACCATTGGTATGAATAAAACCAATAAATTCATTTCCCAGCCGTCTACGGTACCCCATGATTTCATTATACATCTCAAGTGCATTTTGATTGCCTCCGATCATGATGGTCTTGAATGTCACTTTGCCTGCTTTTAACCTGTGGCTTGCACGTGTCAATATGATCATTCTTACGAGTGCTGTGCACAAGAAGTGAATAAAGAACAAGGCGGTAAAAGAAGCCAAATACAGATACGGCTCTGCCAATTGATCTCTTGCAATCAATCCAAAGAATAGTATGAGCACACCAAATAAAGAGAGTAGGAAGGTTTTACCCAGGACGGTCAGACGGGAATATCTGTAGATGTCCTTATAGCGGTCAAAGATCAAATAGAAGAATATCCAGGAGAGTGGAACGAAGATGATTCCGAGGATTACATCTTGTCGCTGGAAAACACTCCAGTCCAGAAACCCATGATCTGAATGCTGGCGATACATAATGAATATGATCCATGCAACCAGTGCGGCGATGAAATCACCTGCCATATAGGATATCAGACCAATTTGTTTTCTATTCATTACGATAGTTGATACTCTGAGATCGCATCAATGATATCATGCGCCAGCTTCAGAGCCCGGTACCCATCTTCGCCACTTACCACAGTTGGGAGATCTTTTTCTATCGAATTGGCAAATGAAAACAATTCTTCACGAATCGCATTGATTTCAGATATCTCCGGCATCGACATGCTCACATATTTTGGCCCTACAGGTGTATCTAATTCTAAAGCAATATTGTGCCCTTTGGGATCATCATGCATTTGGATGATCTGGGTTTCTTTATCCAGAAAATCTACACTGATATAAGCATCTTTTCTGAAGATGCGCATCTTTCTCATCTGCTTCATCGACATTCGTGAAGCAGTTAGATTGGCCACACAGCCATTTTCAAACTCAATACGAGCGTTACTGATATCCGGAGTATCACTGACTACTGCCACTCCACTTGCATGAATATTTTTGATTGGTGCATCAACCATGCTCAGTATGATATCAAGATCATGAATCATAAGATCCAGGATGACAGATACATCCGTACCGCGAGGATTGAAAATAGCCAGTCGATGTGATTCAATGAATTTTGGATTCAGATCTATTTCCTTCAAAGAAAGATATGCAGGATTGAAACGCTCCACATGACCAACCTGGAGTTTCAAACGATTTGCATCAGCGAGCTCCACTAGTTTTTTAGCTTCTTCAACAGTGTGTGTAATCGGCTTTTCTACAAAAACATGCTTACCACTCTGCAACGCCTGCTTAGCGATTTCATAATGTAACAAAGTTGGAGTGACGATATCTACGGCATCTACTTCTTTCAGTAGTTCCTCTAGTGTCTCAAATGACTTCAGATCAAATTCCTGACTGACGTTTTTTGCCTGTTCTGGATCACTGTCAAAGAAACCTATAAGTTCAATCTCATCAACTTGACGGGCACATTTGACATGTATTTTTCCAAGATGGCCTGCGCCGACAATACCTAGTTTTATCATAGAGCTAAAGGTAATTTATCCCTTAAAGGAAAATGCAATTGCAATTTAATTAGAAGCACACTCAATCATGTCTATAGTACATCAGAATTGCTCCCAAAATAGTTATCAGTGTGATTAGGATCATCGCCATCCTAACAGAGTATCTAATGTGATTCATAAATCTCCGAATGTCATCTGCATTGGCCGGGTATTTTGGAATGACCTCATCCTCCACGTATTGCATGTTGAAGACATCCTTGGCGTCAAACTCTACCCTGGCCTGCACAAGCTTCTTGTACACCTTGAGTACTTTGATCCTGAAATAAATATTAAGGAACAGAATAGCTATAAAAAGACCAATGACCAGCATGACCAGGATGTAGTACATATTATTTTGAGTCCTATGTATTAATAATTGTGTTTGGGTTAATTATATATTGCTTTTGGCATAATATTTGGCGTTATCGGGATAGAGATTAAAAGGTATAACTTTTTACCATTGAACTCTCGTTCCATAAACCGATAAGCTAATTGGAACTCCCCCCAATTATCTTATCAAAAGTACCTACCCTTGGTAGGCATTCCAAAACCGACCGATACATAAAAGAAAGATATAGACATTTCTATATCATTATCCGTTCATTTTTCCCATACCGATTTATAGAAATTTAATTACTTAAATTATTATTTTATTTAATTTTCTTTTTATAAAATATTTCCTAGAGTAATTG
>JAHHJQ010000080.1 GCA_018680005.1 Bacteroidia bacterium
GCAGACAGGTCTACAAATGTTCCAACGCATATATCTGTATCACTTCCTAGAAGACTTGGTTGAATCTTTACATCAATATCAACAGATACAATATCATCACAAGAAGGAGCTGTTGCTGTATTTTTTAAAGCATAGAAGGTTGTGAATACAGTTGGTGATACGACGGATGAAATCGTGTTTGTATCGGCAATTGCGTCTTCCAGATTGTTATAGAATTGCATTGTGCCAGTAAGACCATTTGAATCAGAAATTAGATTGTTCAGATCAATGGATTCGCCACTACAAATGACTCCTGGGGTACTCATTAAATCAGGAACAGGCAATACCATAATTTCCAAGCTGTCTCTCGAAATACAGCCATTTGCATCTGTAACATCTACATAATAAATTGTATTTGTATCTGGGTACGCAAAAGTGTTGGATAAACTTGGATCCGATAACCCGAATGTTGGAGTCCACATATATGAAACTCCTCCAGCCACAGATAAGGATGCGGTATCACCGGAACAAATGATTTGATCCTCGGTAATCGTAACGGTGGGTATAGGATTTACAGTTATAATCGCACTGGTAAGTAAAGAACATGCTGGTATCATGCTATTATCTTTTCCAAGCGCGGCATATATATAGTAATCTATAGGAGCACCGGTATTATTCTCTGGCAACGGTATATTAGAATATGTTGTACCGACATTCTGAGATTGGTTAGTGTTATCATTGCCATAAGTAGCGTTTGATTCTTCCATCCAATTAGAAGGATCATTACCACTGCCATCATAAGAAATGCTATTTCCAGATTGACTCACGAAGGGAATAAATGTCCCGGCCGTCCATATTCCCTTTACAGATGCTACTGATTCCCTGCCTATTCCATCTGTGCCATACTGAATGAAATCAACCATGGCCTCTGGATTAGAAAAATCAAAGGAATTATAAAGCCCTAAATCCGCTGATGCGTCATCCAGGGCAAAACCAGTAAGGACTGCATATTTTCCAGGAACTAGCATCAAACTTCCACTTTCCAGATTCATGCTACTCACCTGGCCATAATCAAATCTACTGCAGAACCACCATGAAGATATATCAACTGTATCATGTCCAACATTCCAAAGTTCAATGGTATCGCCTCCCCAATACGTAATTTCATTGATAACTATTGATTCAGTAAGTGATATACTGTCATCAATAACCATAGCTCCACCATGATCCATACTGTATATATCGGATTCAGTAAGTAACCCGTCAGAAACTAGATTGTAAAAAAGGGAAAGGCTTCCTATGTTTTGACTTCTGTGAATAGTAGTATTGAATTCTTCTCCACTACAAATTGAATTAGCAGAGAAAGTAAGCGAGTCTAGAGAAGGGCATTCAAAGTTGCAATTTTCAATAGTGACGGTTACAGCAGAGGAATCATTACATCCTGACAAGTCATCAGTCATCGTGATCCAATAGGTGGTTGTAGATTCAGGATTGGCCACTGGATTTGGAATATTCGCATTATTTAATCCAGTAATCGGAGACCATCTATAGGATTTGCCAACCAGAGCATTGGTTCCTAGTTGCACACTGCTTTCTTCACAAATTGAAAGGGAATTACCACTAAAAGATATTGGATTAGCATTAACAACTACTTCGACAATATCGGTTTTTCTACATCCATTCGCATTCAGTACGGTTAGTGTATAAATTGTCGATGAAGCCGGGTTTGCTATCGGATTTGAAATATTTGGATCAGACAATCCTATCGATGGTGACCAATGATAACTAAGGCCAGCTTCTGGTAAGCTTCCGATAGAAATTGTTTCTCCTTGACAAATTTGTATATCAGGGCCAGCGTTTACCACAAAATCATCCTCTACTGTCACCGTTATTGAAGATTGGGAAATACAATCTCCTGTATGGATTGTTAGTGAATAGATAGTAGTAGCTGTTGGTGAAGCGAGTGGGTTCGGTGCCGAAGTATCGGACAGACCAACACTTGGAGTCCAGCTATATGTGCTAAAACCATCATCTTGTGGTCCAATCTCGATCGACTCCCCATTACATATGGTTCGGTCGATACCCGCAGTTTTGATTGGTGCTTCTGTATCACTTACCGTTATAACAACCTTATCTGTTGAAGTACATCCTGTAGATATTTCAGTGGCTTCCAATGTGAAAGTCGTTGTAGTTGTAATATAAGCGAGTGGATTAGGAATATTCGGGTTGTCCAAACCATATGCCGGGGACCATTTATAAATAAATCCTGGACCCAAATCAGTTCCTTCGAGTTGGGCAGTACCATATTTGCAAACTATAAGATCAGAACCTGCATAAATACCTAAATCATCAATAGTAATGGTCACTTGGTCAACAGCAGTACAATTAGTTACAGGATCCGTAACCGTTACGGTATATGTTGTTGTTCTGCTGGGACTTACCGCAGGTTGAGCTATTGTGAAATCACTTATACCTTCTATTGGATTCCAGCGATACCGTAAACCTGGTTGAGCTGTTGTTCCTATAGTAGCCGTTGCTCCATTACATATAGTTTTATCCGATCCAGCTTCAGCATAAACTCCCTGCTGATCATCTACATAGACGGTAAAATTTTCAGAAATCACGCATCCCGTTAACCAATGTTCCGCTTGAACGGTGAACGTTTGGTTTACAGATGGTGCTATCAATTCAGGAGCTGGAATATTACCAGCCGATAATCCAGAATTTGGAGTCCATGACCAGTTTACATATTGGCCGGATATAGTTGTATTTGTGATTCCAATTATAGTATTTGAGTCTTGGCAAACAATTAAATCTTCTAATTCCCATCCACGTATATTCTCAATTTCGACAAGTATTTTGGTGGAATCGATACATCCAGTGATAGTGTTCGTTATCGCAACTGTGTAACTAGTGGATGAATCTGGCAACGATTTAGGGCTGCTTATTGATGCATTATTTAGACCTAGAACAGGAGACCAGCTATATAAATAATTTGGTTGAGCATTCATTCCTATCATAACCGAGTCCTGACAAACAAAAACTGTGTCCGAAAATGGTTCTCGAATAACTTCTGGTCTAATGGTGACCTGGCCGGTATTAGAGCACAGCGTAGAATTATCTGTAACAGTCAAAAAATAGGTTGTAGTAGAAGTGAGTACCGATGGATCTACATTCGGATTCGCAATTTGAGTGTCTGATAGTCCAGTATTTGGCGACCATTGGTATGAATAACTACCATTGGGTATGCTAGGACCAATGGATATTGGGGTTGAACAGATATCTTGATCCATTCCTGCATCATTATCTGGGAGGGGATTGACGCTAAGTCGTACCGAATCTATAACAAAACAAGTACTCGCCAGGTGAAACTTGGTTACTGTATATGTTTGTGAATTTGAGATTGTGGCTGTTGGATTACTTGAAGTTGGATTGTCGAGCCCGGAGGAGGGACTCCATAGATATGAATATCCTGCTTCAGGAGCTTCACCTATACTCGTAGGACTACCTGCACATATACTTTGGTCTGTTCCAGGATCCACATAATGGAAGGAAGGAGAAACGGTAACCTGATCGAAGGCCTTGCAACCACCGCCATCAGTAACTTCTAAGATATAATTGATCGATTCAGAAGTAACTGTAGCAGTTGGCTGTGCAACATTCGGGTCATCTAGATGATCCGCCGGGATCCAACTATAGGTTAATCCGCCAATCAGCGGTGTGCCCAAAGAAACTGATAACCCCTCGCAGTTTTCTTGATTACTACCAGCATTAGCAGTTGGGGCGAGATTGGTATCAATAGAAATGTGAACAGTATCAGAATCAAAACATCCTGCTCCAGGAGATTGTACGGTTAATGTATAAGTAGTTGCTGTCGACGGAGATGCAATTGGATTTGCGGAGGACGGATCAGATAAACCGGCGGTAGGGGTCCAGGAATAGGTATAACCCATAGAGCTCATATCCGGACCACCAAGAATTACACCTCCACCGTTACAAATATTTTGCATAGGCCCATTGGCATCTGCTGAGATATCAGCAATCTCTGTTAATGTTATAGTGGCCACATCGAGGCAACCTGTAAGGGTATCTAATGTTGTCAATGTATATGTGATGTTACCCTCTGGTGTCGACATAGGCTGAGAAATACCCGGGTTATCGAGGTAAGTATCAGGGGACCAGCTATATGTAGTATTGGGATTTGGACTTGAACCTATGGATATTGTGGAACCTTGGCAGTAGTCCATATCTGAACCAGCATTCGCAGAATTATCCCGAACTTCAATAATTATAGTATCTACAGTCTCACAGAAGAATGAAGAATGTGTTCCAGTGACGATGTATCTAAAAAATCCTGGATCAGAAGATCCCAGAAAATCAGGTCTATCAACAGATGCGTTACTTAAATTTTCACTTGGTGACCAACTATAAGAAAATCCAGGCAGACCGTTACTTCCTATAGTAATTGATGAGTTTGTACAGATTACTTTATCAGAATCTTTGATGAAGAAAGGGGCCACATTTACGAAATATTCATAATCGCATTCATAGTCTCCATAGTCTACAGTTAGTGTGTATGTCGTTGTCAAGGGTGGATTAGCCCAGGTTTCACTAGATGATGGATCGGACAATCCTGTTGTTGGTGACCAGGAAAATGAGAGAGCATCCCCTGTATCAATTCCTATATAGACAGATTCACTTATTTCTTTACAAAGTTTTGTTTCCACTATACAATTTTCAGCACCAGGAGAGCATGATGCCACAACTTCGATTGGTAATGAATCGGCGCACCCAATGATATTGGTGACAGTAACTGTATAGCTATTCGCAATAGAAATAAATGGATTCTGAATGCTAGGATCACTGATCCCACTTTGATCTCCAGGGTTACCTGTGACACTCCAATTATATGCATTCCCAATTTCAGAAGGGAGATCAATGCCTGCCTGGAGCGTGACTCCACAGTATTCTACTATTCGATTGGACAGATCAGGGACATCTTGAATGGTAATAGATAAAGTATCCATTTTAATACAGCCTTCATCGCTTGTGGCGGTGAGGTATACATTTATTGGATTTGTATCAGGAACATAAGTTGGAGTGAATATGGGATTTGGATTCTCTGTGTCGTCTAGGAATCCATATGGATCTGTCCAGTGGTATGTATAATTCCCTGGATTGCTCACATTCCCAAGGGTTGCCATCGATCCCAAACATACTTGACTCACAATTCCCGCATCTGCTGAATTTAAACTTACTGTTACCCGAACAGTATCTCTATCTATGCAACCATTAATATGACTTTTTGAAAGGACATAATCTGTTGTAACCGAAGGAGAAGCCAGTGCACGAGCTATTGAAGGATCATTCAAGCCTGTACTTTGCCCCGGATTTCCGGATATATACCAGTCATATGTAAGATTCCCATCAGGAATTGCAGAAACGCCTAGTTCTATAGGCACCCCGCTTGGACAGTAGAACTGATTAGGGCCGGCATCTGCTTTATTTACCTGAATTATTATCTGGCTACTACATATTTCACCCATTGCATCTTCTACCAGAACACCGTAAACAATGTCTGTGGAGAGTAGAAAAGTTGGTTCTTCAATGTATGGATCTGAAAGACCACTATGATTTGAAGTATCTCCTAGAACATGCCAGGTAATAGCATAAGGAGGAGTTCCTCCTGTTGCCAAGGGACTAGTTCCTAATGATATATTATCACCGGCGCAAGCAACTTGAGGTGGTCCAGGATCAATTGTTAGCCCTAAACTGTAATCATTAGCACTAGCTGTAGTATTAATCGAGAGAATGATAAAGAAAGCAAGAAATGACTGAAGTAAAAATATGCGCATTTGTATTCAGTTTTAAGATCAAAGCCAAAGACCGATCTAACTTGTTTTTGTTAAAGCCGACTTCATCATGATATTTCATGATTTGTATCAGTAGAATTTGTGCAAGGATGTTTGTTGATTCAAAGAAATGCAAAGAGCTGATAAACAGATTATTATGCAATTTCTCAATCTCAATAGAATGAAATGAAGGAGGCTTTATTGGTTAACCTATTATGATTTTCGTAATGTCTATAGGATTGCCATACAATTCGTTATCTAGACTATTACCAATTATCTTACATGCATAAACTATGCCCATATTGATACTAATTCATACATCCATAAACTGGATATATTAGGTCTATATTTGTGCCAAGCTGTGATTCAATTTTGAATAATTATGTACATATATTTCAATGGTGATTTACTAAATGAACAAGCAAATCTTCCTATTACCAAGGAACTTTCGTTTCTAAGAGGAGTTGCCATTTTTGATTTTTGCGGTGTGCGAAATAAAATTCCGTTGTTCCTTGATGATTATATGGACCGACTCTTCAATTCTGCTTCTCAGGTTGGATTGAAAGTTCCAGTTAACCGCACTCAACTAGGAAGAGACATTTCGAATTTTATTCATCGAAACAACATCGAGAATGGATATTGCAAAATTATTCTCACGGGAGGCTATACGGAGGATGGTTTTCGACCTAGAAAAGAGAATATGTATATGATGCCTGTAGGTGAAATTAATTATGACCAAAGTGTTTATACACAAGGAGTCTCGTTACTTCTTGATGAATTCAAAAGAGAAATACCTGAAGTGAAGACTACCAATTATCTCAATGCAATCCGAAAGATTGATCAATTGGATAAAGCGGGAGCTGTGGAATTACTTTATCATGATAGTGGTCAGATAAGGGAATGTTCTCGTTGTAACTTTTTCATTGTAAAAGATCAGGTGATCATTACTCAATCTCAAGAAATTCTGAAAGGAATAACTAGAAAACAGCTACTTTATATAGCAAGGAAGACATATGATGTTGAAGAAAGACCCATTTTTGTGGAAGAGATCAATGATGCCGACGAGGCTTTTATTACAAGTACAACGAAAGTATTATTTCCAGTAGTCCAAATCGACGGTCGTAAGATAGGATCAGGCAAAGTAGGGCCTGTTTCAAAGGACTTATTACAAAAAATGAACAATCATATCAAGGATTATATCAAAGATAATTGAATATAATTCAGAAATAATTTCCAGTATTTCTCGTAGCACTGCTTGCTGAATGAGGATCTAAATATGTCCTTTTCCCTAAATAACCAGCAATTAGTCCAAAGGCGAATCCGCCGATATGTGCCCACCAGGCTGTACCTCCTGAAGTTTCAGATGTACTTGCCATTGATCCAACTCCTGCAAACAACTGCTGAACGATCCAAATTCCAAGAAACGCGAATGCAGGTATCATAAAACTTCTAAAAAAGTAGATAACCAGAATCTTCACCTTAGATTTCGGAAACATAACAAGATATGCTCCTAGGACGGCTGCTATAGCTCCACTCGCGCCAACAGCAGGCACCACGCTGTTCATATTGAATGCAAAGTGTGTTAAAGTGGCAATGATTCCTCCTAATATATAAAAGATCAAAAAATTAAAATTGCCAATAGTGGCCTCGATATTGTCTGCAAAAACCCATAGGAATACCATGTTTCCGATCAAATGCATCCAACCTCCATGGAGAAACATATTGGTAAAAAGTGTGAAGAGATCCTGTCCGCGACCGATTTCTATTGGAATGGCACCATAGGTTATAATGAAATTGTTTAGTTCAGTAGGAGCCAGACTAACTTCCAATAAGAAGACCAGGATATTTATTCCTATAAAGCTATAGCTAAAAATTGGTCTGTGACCACCATTGATTTGGTCATCTCCTATTGGGAATATCATTATTTCTTTCCTGTGGGATCCGCAAGATAGTTAAACACTTCGTAAGTAATACAGAAAACGCCCCGGTTACAATTAACCGAGGCGCATCAAAACAAAACGAAAAACCAACTTTAAACAAGTTTCTTTATCTCATGCTTAATGATATATTTCATAACAGTCAAATCCCTGACTTGGTTGAATTTCTAACTTCGAAGTTTTAAAGGGATGGTTTTAAATCTTCCTTGTCTAAAGACTTTGACTTGTAAAATATCTCCAATTTCAGAACGATCAAGAAGGTCGATAATATCTTCACCATTTCTTACACGGGTATCATTCACTTTTACAATGATATCATTGGGTAGCAAACCTGCATACTGTGCATTTCCTCCATTAACTAGTTGTTCCACAACCAAGCCTTCATTAAAACTTAAACCCTCTTTTTGGGCATAATTGTCGTCCAATTCAGCAATGGTAATTCCTAATCTTGGTCCGCGAGGTTGTCGAGGTTGCAATCCTGGCAATGTACGATAGTTGGGTTGGTTGTTATTTTGATAAACCTGAGGTTTTGGTTGTCTACCTTTTCCATTTTCTATAATATCCTTGGTAACCTCCTGCATCATATTCACAGGGATTGCAAAAGAATAACCTATATATGATCCAGTCCTTGTATAAATCATCGTATTTATTCCAATTAGTCGACCATTGACGTCTACAAGAGCACCACCACTATTACCAGGATTGACTACGGCATCGGTTTGAATAAAGTCTTCGATCGTCTTTTTATTTCGGTTTTGATTGAGCTCTCTTCCCTTTGCACTGATTATTCCGGCCGTCACAGTTGAGGTTAAGTAATCATATGGATTTCCTACAGCCATTACCCATTCTCCTACCGCTGCTTTATCAGAATCTCCAAACTCAATTGCAGGGAGATTCGAAGCTTCAATTTTTAATACGGCAAGATCGGTAGCCGGATCAGTACCTATTATCCGAGCACGAAAAGATCGATCATCGGTAAGGATTACCTCAATTTCATCTGCGAAATCGATAACATGGTTATTGGTAACTATATAACCATCTTCGGAAAGGATAACTCCAGAACCAGACCCTTTTTGAGGCTGGATGCTTTGACCTCCGAATCCAAAAAAATATTCAAATAGTGACCCATTGTTCATTCTATTCTGAAGACGTTGTCTAGCGACTTCTTCAGACTCTGCCGCTGATATTCTCACTACAGATTTCTGTGCTTTAAGAGCGGCCTCCCGGAAATCAAATGCTGAAGGAAGTACCAGATTTCGATAATTGACTTGATGTGCACTAGATCTATTTAGTGCATTAATATCCTTGTTATTAGTTAACAGAGTAGATGCGCTAATGGCAATGATTCCACCGATAATGCTTGCGAAGATTAATGGCAATATTTGCTTTATTGTTTTCATAAATTTTCGTATTGAAATGATAGTAGATACAAAGATTTTAGATCACAAAATAAACACCATGTCAAAAGCTGTGATTATGGTGTAAATATGTTTAACACTAAATTAACTTGGAAGGCAGAAGGGAAAAGTTACGATTCTCCCACCTATGTTTTTACTAGAAATTAAGAGTATTTAGGGATCATTTTAACCTTGATTTCAAAATTGGGTATTGTTCTTGGTGTAGAGTAGCATATACCAACATTAAAGAAACAAACACCCTCTTATGATTAGTGCCGAACATCAGAGAAATATTATGGTGTTTGAGAAAGAATTCTTTCCTCAAATTAATGCCTTATATAACTTTGCCTACCACCTGACATTTTCTGAAGAGGATTCTAATGATCTGGTCCAGGAAACCTATCTTAAAGCTTACAAAAACATAGATAAGTACGAAAAAGGAACTAATGCGAAAGCATGGTTGTTTAGAATTCTGAAGAATGCATTTATCAACGAATACCGAAAAAAGGTCAACCGACCAAAAAAGGTTGATTTTGATGACATTGTCAAATATCAAGATGGTGAATCTGAACAGCTTCTCTATGAGGATTTTAGGCAAGAGATTTACCAAAATTTGATTGGAGATGAAGTAACCTCTGCAGTCAACGCCTTGGGAATAGAATTCCGTACCGTCATACTTTTATGTGATGTTGAAGGATTCACTTACGAGGAGATAGCCAAGATCGTTGATATACCAATTGGAACTGTTCGATCCCGGTTACATAGAGCAAGAAATATGCTCAAAAAGCGTTTGTATCAATACGCACATAAGATTGGATATAAAGATAAAAGGTCGTCTGGCTAATTTTGATTCACCCTCCGATTTACTATATTTACTTGCCCACTTTAGGGTTGAATTGTTTAACAAATCAATTACATGATAACTGAAGTAAAGATTCAAGAACTTTCTAAAAAGGTTAGGTTGTTGGTTGATAACCAACTTACGAAAGAAGACGAAAAACAACTTTTAGAAGAGATTAGTCAGAATCCTAGAATTATGGATATTCTCAAAAGAGAGCAATCGTTAAAAGACTTTATAAAGACAAAATTTGTCAATAAAAAAGTGTCTCCCACTTTGATACAAAATATCAAGGATAAAATCAGAATTATTCCGGCTTAGCAGATACAACTTTCTGTTTATCCCACCTTAAGGCCGAACATATCTCATAGCTCTCATATTCAAGCCAACTACATTTTGAAATTCAGCAAGTTATGCTAGTTGTCAATAACTCGTAATTTTGCAGACATTTTGCGGGACCAGCAGTAATTTGACAATAGTATAATCAGATGATAGAAAAGCTTGAAGCCATAGTAGATAGATACTATCAATTGGAG
>JAHHJQ010000090.1 GCA_018680005.1 Bacteroidia bacterium
AAATTACCTGTAAATGATGGATCAGGCCATGAAGATTGAAGTTGAATTGCTGTCGTTTTTCCAAGAGGAGTAAATTGAAGGTCGTTGCTTCCTTTGAGTTGAATCGAGTATTCAAAATCTATAGTGGTTCCTTCCTGTATGTCTTTAAGATTGGATATGGGGCTATGAAATCCTGCAGGAATGATCATTGGGATAGGACTACCCGGTTCTATATTGAGTTTTTGATCTCCGAACTTGATGACAATATCTTCTTTTATTCCTTTCATGTCGGTAATTCCGATAGTGAGAAATGCTTCATCCCATGATACTGCTTCCAGATTGCGCATCTCTATTTGAGGTTTTATGAAGGTACCCACTGAAGCAAGGTCTGTTTCGTAGACGGCAACCTCGTATATTCCACGATGTAGTTTTTGATGTTCCATGTCTCCGGAATACTCAAGATGCTCGGGAAGAAAGTGATAATAAGATTCGTGTAGGATCTTTTCAGTATTTCCTTCTTCATCATATTTGATTTCATAATGAGTAATAGGGATAGTCAGGATGGGACCATTGATGACTTGATTGCCGGACCATTCGTTCGTGATAGTTTGAGCAACTTCATACTTGCGACCGTTTCTTTCATTGACGATATTGTCTATCAGCGCCAGCGGTATGATCAGTACTAGAATTAAGAATCCAATGGTCAGGATCTTTACCATAAGACTTGTTGAAAGCCAGTTGTTCAGACGGTCGAAGGTGGATGGATTTCCTGTAGTCATATTGTTTAGAATTTAAAGTACTTTGAAATTCAAAGTAAATATTCAAAAAAATTATGCTCGATTGTTTTTTAAAAAATTCTCGAGTGCTTTTATATGTTTTTCAAAGGCTCGTTTCCCTGAGGTCGTCGCGCTATATTTTGTATTTGGTTTGCGACCAATAAATTGTTTGGATACCTTGATATATGCTGCTTTTTCTAAGGTTTTCAGATGAGATGCAAGATTACCATCGGTCACGCCCAGGAGTTCCTTTAATGAATTGAAATCCAAAGCCTCATTGACCATAAGTGCCGACATGATTCCAAGCCGGATTTTGTTTTCAAAAGCCTTATTGATATCGTCGAGTAGATGCTTCACCTTTCGTATTTGAAATACATAAATGCACCATAAATGATATGGAGTACACCAAATCCAACTGCCCAATACACAAGACTATAGCCGATATTGAAAAATGCAAGCATGCCAATGATAATTTCGGCTATACCAAGCCAGCGCGTTTCTGAATAAGTAAAAGCGGAAGCATTGACCAGAGCAAGACCATAAAATATTAGCGTCAAAGGAGCGATCAATCCAATAAATCCTTTATGCACAAGAATGATGCATAGAATGCCTCCGGTAACCAGGGGAATCATAAAACTCACAGCAAATCTGCGAATTTGTTTATCCCACATTTTGTAGCCATTCTTTTTCGCCTTTCTTCTTGAGAGCAGGTATCCTGTTGCTAACGACAAGAGAATTACTGCACTGGCAATAAAGAGGATCATATACAGATTTTGCCTCGTAGGAATGATGATTTTATATTCCTGGTACTGGCTATCCTGAAAGACATAGTGATATGCTGCGATCGCACCGATCAATGCATACGTCCCGGCCAATATACCAGATAGGCCGCTTAACGATAAAAATTTCGAAGATTTCTCCATCATTTCTTTGATGGAGGAAATATCATCGAGGTATTGGTCTACTTTTTTCATTTATGGATAAAGTACTTTGAAATACAAAGTAGAATAAAAAATTCGGTACTTGCAAGCTTCTGGGCAAATAAACTATTCTACATACAGATCCAATCCTTTGAGATAGCTTCCTTCATCATGAAAGAGACTGACGGGATGATCGGCAGGTTGTGATAGATGACGGATTACACGCACTTTTTTTCCCACTTCAATCGCCGCGGCCTTAATAGTATTGTAGAACAAAGGCTTGTCTACGACCTGGGAGCAACTATATGTCGAAAGTATTCCTCCGGAATGCATACGTTTCATTGCGAGGATATTCAGTCGTTTATAGGCCTGAACAGCATTGTGTCTTTTTTTTATCGACTTGGCAAAGGCCGGTGGATCGACGATCATGACGTCATAACTTGCTGAAGTGTCCCTGAGATAATCCATCACATCCTCGGTGATACATTGATGCATTCCTTCAAATTGATTTAACCGGATATTTTTATCCGCGAGTTCCATTGCTGTTGAAGAGATGTCCAGGGAATGTACTTCCTTGGCACCACCTTTTAGGGCATAGACAGAAAAGCCGCCGGAATAGCTGAATGCATTAAGAACTTTTTTACCTGCGCAGTATCGAATGATGTTATTTCTGTTATCTCTTTGATCGAGGAAGAAACCTGTCTTTTGTCCTGTTTCCCAGTTGACTTCGAAGGACAGACCATTTTCCTTGACGATACAAGGACAGGATGAAGTGTCTCCGAATACATAATCATCGCTTATTTCCAAAGCAAATTTGGAAGGTAAGGTGGAAGTACTTTTAATGAAGATTGACTCTAAAGCATTTTCAAACACTTGTTGTAATGCCTGGCTAATACTTGAGATGGATTTGTACATACCGATCGAATGACATTGGACAACAGCTACCTTGTCGTAAATATCTATGATCAATCCTGGTAGACCGTCGCCTTCAGCATGAACCAACCGAAAACAGTTGGTATCTGGATGCTCCCACAGTCCAATCGCTTTTCTATAATCCACCGCATTCTGAATTTTCTGGACCCAAAACACATCTATCGAACCGATAGGTTCCTGGCTGATTACTCTGATCGCAATACTGCCATTCTGATAGTGTCCGGTTGCCAGGTATTGTCCCTGGAAATCTTTGATATCGACCCTGTCCCCGTCACGCACACCTTTGTCCATTTTGTGAATGGCACCAGAGAATATCCAAGGGTGGTTGCGGAGCAGGGGTCGTTCTTTATCTTTTTTCAGGATGATTTTTTTGGACATGCGGCGAAGGTAGGGGATTGTTGATGCAGATTGACCAATGATCAAG
>JAHHJQ010000100.1 GCA_018680005.1 Bacteroidia bacterium
AATTTTAAATGTATTGACCTTTTCAAAAGTCTTCCTGAAATCAAATTTTTTGAGCGTATAGTCGATGTCAAACTGTGGCCTTTCTTCGTTTTTGGAATCATAGCCACCATTGAGGTCAAATGTGCCATCGAAGGCCTGGGCAGTCATATTCTCGATACGTGCTTCTTGTTCGGCAACAGCAAGTGCACCCTTAAGGTTAGACATATTAATATCGTCGTAAAGCAACGACCCAATTTCTGCATTGACCAATACATTTACATTTTTTGGCACAAGGATAGGGGCCCGCTCTCCTTGTGTATTATCCTGATCAGAAGATGAAGGCATCAACGTGTTGAGGTTCAGATGACTGCTTCGGACATTCATCATACCCGAAAGTGTTTCATTCCCGAATAAATAGTTCATGGTATTGTTCAATCTACCAGAAACATAAATATCTGATTCACCTAATTGAGAGCTCAATTGCCGTATCACTAAATCACCGTTATCTATGGTTCCTTTAATCTTGACATCCTGCATGTCATAATCTGAATAGAGAAGTGTATTGGCATTCGCATCTACGCTGAATTGAAAATTGGTAGGAAGCTCTATAGGGATTTTCAAAGTATCTGCTTCTGACTCCGCTCCGGTCATCCATTCGTTCAGATCTACCAAATTACTACTCCATTGAACAGACCCAGTTACGCGTTGACCAGGTGTTAGCAAAGAGATGACATTGTTTACTTCGGCCTCTGCGTTGATATCGGTCCTGCCTAATTGTCCGGAAATACTGTGAATTTTCAATTTACTTGGAGAAAAATTGGATTTCAGAGAAAGCAGATGGAGATCTGGTGAATTTGCATCTGAATATTTAAGGTCATCAATATTCAGATATCCGGATATGAGCGTGTTTTGATAGGCCCGGTTTTGAATATCACTTTGCTTGCCTTTGACTTGCACATCACAGTCAATTGTCCCACTGAGGTCAGCGGTATTATCCGGACCTAGTACGCTAGCGAGTTTCTCCAATTCTATTTCACCCTTCAACGCCATATCAATGGCAGGATTACTTTGAACGTTCCTTACAGAAAATCTGCCCCGGACAGGGTTATCAGCCAGTGTAAAATCTAATCTCGGTACATCAATTTGGAGCTGGTCCAAATCACCCGGGCTGGAAATCTTGATATCTGCATGAATATTTTGTAGTGATTCTGGTGCTTTAGGATAACTAACGGTGCCATTGTTGGCCTTAATATCAATCTCGAATGAGGGAAGTTGCGTCACTTGATCATCATAGGTACCTCGGATATAGCCATTAATTGACATATTGCCATCTATCTGTGCATCAGGAAAGTTCGTGGTATATGCCTGTGGTACTAATGACCACATTTTCTTGAATTTATTGTCTGCGCTCTCAAACTCTATATCCATGAGTGTTGCAGAAGGTTTATTCTGAACCCAGCCGGACATTCGCATATCCAAATCATTCAAAACCAGTTCGTTGGATTCAAATTCGAATTTGGAATTACTTAGATCCATTATTGCAACTCCCTTCAGTTTGGTGTGAACTTGGTTGAGATATGTAATGCCAGAAGATTTAATCGATGATTGGTTTATAGATCCTTGATAATCAAAATTATAAATGTCTCCTCTTAAACTTGCTTTTCCAGAAATTTGAATGCCTTCGAGCACTGTTGATATATTTGAGGATTCATCTCTATACAAGAAATCTGCATTTACAACTTCAAATGCCGACAGGTCAATTTCATAAGCCTCTGGAGCATTTGATGTTTTTGTTGATTTTGCAATATTATAATTCTCGATTCCTTCTTTGGTGATAATCAACTGAATCGTAGGATCTCTAAGTTCGATGGTGTTGATAGTGCCTATTTGATCCTTCTTAAAAATAGATTTGAGGTCCAGATTAAAAATTGATCTGGGTGCCGAGTAAAGGACAGTCCCTTCAAATTCTTCAATGCCTGTGACACTCAGATTTTGAATATCTACCGATAAGTTGGGAAAATCATGAAAGAAGGAAAGTCCCACTTCCTCAAAATCTACTACAGCACTTAACTCATCGTTCGCTACTGTTTTGATGGCCTGTACAATTTCATCCTTGAACAGTAGGGGAATAGCTATCAGTGTAACCAGCCCTATTCCCAGAATAAACAGGATAAAAAGAAAAATTTGCTTCAGACGCTTTTTCATATTTGGTGTCTAATGATTGCAGTGGTAAAGATTCTATTTATTAATTAGCGTTGCAGTAGAATGATGTCCTGACCATATAGACTCACGAAGATATTAAAAGGTAACTCGTCACTACGAAGTTTTTTAGCGAGATTTATGGCTTCATTTAACACCGATAGATAGCACTTTAACTGAAGTGCGGCAATATTATTGCTGTTCAAATATTTAGAAAAGATCAATTTTAATGAAGTATTTCCTGATTGAAAGAGAAGAAGATTACCAAAGGTTTGTTGATGAAAATCAGGATATATCTTGGCTAGGTTTGGATACAGAATTTATCGGAGAGAGACGGTTTTTTACATCCCTCTGTTTGATTCAATTGTCTACAGAAAAAGGCAATTATATCATTGATCCGCTGGTGTATAGGGATATCCCTTATGTAGAGAATCTCATTCAGGATCCTCAGGTGACGCTCATTACACATGCCGGAGCCAATGATTTTAAATTGTTATATCAGGAATTTGGAATTAAACCAAAGTCGGTGTTTGATCTACAGATCGCGACGGCATTTTTAGGATTACAATATCCAATATCCTTTAAGAATTTGGTAGAATATTTTCTCGATATCAATTTGCCAAAATCGCACACGGTTACTAATTGGGAAAAACGTCCAATATCCCAGTCTATGGCGGGATACGCTGTTCAGGATGTTGAAAGCCTCGGAGTACTTTATAAAAGAATATCGGAAGAATTGGATAGTTTGGGAAGATTGCAATGGTGTCTTGATGAATGCTCCAGGTACACCGTGGATAGCTTCTTTCAAAAAAGCCAGTATCCAGAAGTTGAAAATAATTCCTTCTTTAGAAAATTAAGGAACAGAGAGAAGTTGGTTTATCTTAAAATGTTAGATTGGAGATTATCAGAAGCGATTAGAATAAATAAACCGAAAGAATCTGTGATGCCAGTGAAGACACTCAATGTGCTTACGCGTATGTATCACATGCCGGACCAACATCTGAAAGATGATCGGAGAATCAACCCCAGGGTTTATGACGTTTTCAGACGAAAAATTAGGGTATGGGTGGAGTCTACTAATGGAGCCTATGACGAGAAATTGAAAGATATTCCAGAAATCCACAGTAATAATGATGTGCAGTTGGATCCCAACATTGATCTGCTATCCGAGCTGATAAAAATGAAGTGTAGGGACGAAAATGTTGCACCGGAAATGGTGATCACCAAGAAAGCCATAAAAGCAATCTCCACAGGTATGGCCTCCGGACCTTTTCTTCATGAACAAGGATGGAGGAAAGAGCTTTTGGGACCAAAACTGATAGAATGGATTGCTAATCCTTCCTTGATGCAGATCGAATACCAATTGGAAGGAGATAGATTTGTAATTTCCTAGTGGATATAGATCTTGGCAGCGTCTTGAAACTTGCCATTATCCACCGTAAGGAAGTATATTCCAGATGATAATTCCCTGGTTTCGATAATCATTGTTTTCAATCCTACAATGTCTTGCCTTGACTGATATATGGCCTGCCCCATGACATTATAAAGATTTAAATTCATGGTTTGATCTGCTATAGTTAACAGATTGATCATCAATTCATTAGCGGACGCGAAGTATTTAACATCAAATCCCTCAAGGTTTGGGTTATTATATTCCTTGGGTACAAAGAAAAAGATACTGTCAGATCTTGTTGAACAGCCATTCTCATCTATGTGTTCGACCCAATACGTACCGTTGATTTCCGGTTCGATAATATTGCCAGAGTTGCCTGATATGGTTGTATTTCCGGTATGCCAGGTGTACGTGCCACTTGCAGGCATTGCCTCGAGCTCGCTTCCAAGAACAGCAATTGAAGGCTTTGTGGTTATGTGAATTGTATAGTTGACTGGATCCGAGAGAATTGAACATTGACCATAGAATGCCTCAGCTCGATAAGTGCCGGATTCAGTTATGGATATCCTGCTATCTGTAGGTTCTAGTTTCTGATTATCCTTATACCAGGTATAATGCTCGAATGATCCACTGACAGAAAGTTCGGCGATCTCATTATCACATGCTTCCAATGTTCCGGATTGACTCAGGCTGATCGTTGGCGGGGATGGCTGAAAATTAATCGTCGATGGGTCATAATCATTCATTTTCATCACAAATAATCCATTCCGAATATCGGAAGATATAATGTTTCCTGAAGGTAAAAATGGATATGTACCCCAATTCCCTCCAGTTCCTCGATAACTATCGTTGCTATGCGTGTCGTAATGTGCAAAAGGCTGTGGGTTGAGTGGATCACCTATGTTAAAGACCTGTGTTCCGTCCTCATAGTAGGATACTACCAACATGGTATCACGGACATAAGGATTGTGTGGTGTTACATTGGTATGTGTAGGCGCAAGTAAAGGGAACTTGAAGGTATGTGCCACTTCTATTTCACCATTACGAAGGTTTTTGAGGTCAATGACTCCAATATCAACCCCTGCCGGAATCTCCTCTGCATAAAAAAGGTATCTGCAATCTT
>JAHHJQ010000102.1 GCA_018680005.1 Bacteroidia bacterium
ATCTTCCAGCGCCTCTCATACGAGTGAATAAGATCTGAAGCGCGATCTCTACCTCATTTCACGGGATCGACTAAAAAAAAGAGATTTGTTGGTAATTGTTTGTATTCATTTGCCAACAGACGTATACATATGAAATGTATACGTAAAATAGTGTGGTATACACGGAGTGTACGTAGTCTCAAAAATTAAAAAGAAATGTTTCAAAAAGCAATAGCAGTAGCGAAAGGGTCCATTTTCCCAATAATTAGGACACATTACAAAGATGGAAAGTATGCGAATATTCGAAGCGTAGCTGGTACAGGATTTTTTATAGATAGTGAAGGACATTTTGTAACAGCACTACACGTTGTAGCAGGTGATCCAAGTAAATTCAAATATGGTCATTTGCATAACATACCATATGCCAACTTTTCCAAAATTTCACCTGAAGAAATTACCCCGATTGGAAGTGATCCAAGTAGAGATCTTTTTGTTGGCAAATTAACACAGCGACTTCTACCTCCATTAAATGTGTTAAAAACCAACCCTGATTTAGGTAGCTCAATTCTAATTGGTGGCTATCCATTTCCAAAAATTAATAAGGTCAAGGGAATCTTTCGATTTAATACTGTCAGACAATTTTGGCAACCAACGATGATAATGGACTACTTAAATATGTCTATGCTTACAAAATATACTTATAATGGATTTTTAGTTTCTCACAGAACGATTCCTGGAATGAGTGGTGGGCCTGTTATAGACACAGACGGTAACGTTATAGGACTCTGCACGGCGTCTATGTCAAGAATGAGTGGAAAGGATTTACCGCACTATAATGGAATTTGTCTAAGTGCGACTGAACTGACCACTGGAATTCAAAGAATATTTAGAGATAAAGAAAAAGCTATCTAACGATTCATTTTCTTTTCTGTCAAAACCTGCCGGCTGGTAAGTGGGTCTTCTAAGTCGGGTACAAGAGTACTTTCCTAGGCAAGATTTTCAAATTGATTTTGCGGGCGGATGCTCCTCCTTGGGAGGCTGGGAGGCTGCGGGAGGGCAAAATTTTCTGATTTTTCTCATGCTAATTCTTCCTCGTATTATTACTTGCGGGCCTTGCGCCAGGCATTTGTTACTTTCCTTTGGTGCGTACAAAACAATCGTCTTGTCCGCCTCAGGAGGAAACCAAAGAAAATTGCTATACCTTTTCTCCACCGGAGAAAGCCATCTCAGTCCTGAATCTTTTTACCTAAAAATGAAAGCTCTTCACCACGATAGACCTGTCTGCCTTAGACATGGAGCCGTTCGCTCTCCTGCGTCAAGCTTCTCTCGCCGATCGCTCTGCAGCTCACCCGAATTCATTTTCTTAACGGTCAAAATCTTCTAAGTCGGGGTGAATGTTTGGATGAGCCTTTCTCTGTAGTAAAATTTACAATTTAATAGTGTGGGCGGATGCTCCTCCTTTGCCTGTCTCGCACTTTAGTCGGGAGGCGGCAGGGAGGCTACGCGATGGCAATATTCATTTTCCTTTTCGTTTGTAAACATGACAACTTTGGTATCTAAATAGCTATTCCATACCTAACCCTGAGTCATGCAATTCCAAGATATAATGGGAATTAACATCCCTAAAGCCTTCTTTGATGCTTTGACTTATTCGTTGGAATTCATACATGAATAATGAAAGAATCAAGTAGAGTGACTCATTAAGGTTTAGTTAATTCTACCAAATTATTCGTTTAGCGACTATATTTTCTTTATATATAGCAGTTAGCTGATGTGACTCTTCTGCATACCGTTCTGGTATATTTTTTCACTTTTAGTTTTCACCGTACAATACCAATAACGAATCTGTGAACTCCAGATTCAACGACTTATTTATTAATTAAATTAATGGTTCCTATATGTACCAATACAAAGCTATTACGCTTAGAAATTTTCGAGATATTCCACAAATTGCTACTACGCTTTCTGATGAAGAAAAATATAATATTGAGGTTGTAGGAAATGTTTTACCATTTAAAGTGAATCACTACGTGGTGAATGAATTAATTGACTGGGAAAACTATCAACATGATCCTATCTATATCCTTACTTTTCCACAAAAAGAAATGCTCCAGCCTGACCAGTTCCAGGAAATGTCAAATGCTATTATTGGCAATGCATCGAGAGCAGAACTAAAACTGATTGCTAACAAAATACGTCTGGAGTTAAACCCCCACCCTGCCGGACAAATGGAATATAACGTTCCGGATTTACATGATGTAAAATTGAAAGGCATCCAGCATAAATATAGGGAGACTATGCTCTTTTTTCCCAGCCAGGGACAAACCTGCCACGCCTATTGTACTTTTTGTTTCAGATGGCCCCAATTTGTGGGAATGAACGATTTAAAGTTTGCAATGAAGGATATTGAATTGGTTATTAAATATTTAAAAGCCAACCCCAAAATAACGGATGTCCTTTTTACAGGAGGCGACCCGCTCATCATGCGGACAAAGATTTTAGGAAAATATATCGAAGCTCTACTTGAAGCTAACATTCCTAATCTGAAAACAATTCGCTTGGGTAGTAAAGCTTTGTCCTATCATCCACATCGATTTGTCACAGATGAAGATGCAGATGACTTACTTCGTGTTTTTGAAAAAGCTAAAAAAGCCGGTGTACACATTGCTTTCATGGCGCACTTCAATCATCCCAACGAACTCAAAACGAAAATTGTAAAACAAGCTATTGACCGAATTCTTAATACCGGCACTGTTATTCGTACACAATCCCCTATCATGCGAAATATCAACGACAATGCAGACTCCTGGGCATCTATGTGGCAACAACAAGTGGAGTTGGGATGCATACCATATTATATGTTCCTTGCAAGGGATACCAGTGCCCAGCATTACTTTGCCGTAACGCTCGAAAAAGCGTGGAAGATATTTCGAGAAGCCTACCAACAGGTAAGCGGGATTGCCCGTACTGTACGTGGACCCAGCATGTCTGCAGGTCCTGGAAAAGTTCAAATAATTGGTATTTCAAAAGTGGCGGGGAAAAAAGTCTTTGTTTTGCAATTCATACAAGGAAGAAATCCTGATTGGGTATGTCGTCCATTTTTTGCCGAATACAATCCCAAAGCGATTTGGTTGGACGACCTTGATCCTGCCTTTGGTAAATCTGAATTTTTCTTTGAAGAAGAGTTTCCAATAATACGGAAAGAAAAATCGTTGCCATCAATGAATTTTTCAATTTTTCCAACAACTAATGGATACAAAAAAGAAGTACGAAACAGTTCAGTTTCATTGATCGAATAAAGTATTTTGGAATTAAATATCTCATATAAAAATTGTATTCAATTAATTCTGTCGGGTATTTAAATTATTTCCGATGTACATTAGTTAGTTTTTAGTGTAAGAATTAAATGATTCCTGGATTAATAGATCATAGAAATGCAGCTCTGCTCAAAGAACTGGAGCAGGACTTCACGATCAAAGTGGAAGTGGTACGTGATACAGAGCAATACGGATGTTATTCAAAAGAATACGAATCCACTATTTATGTTCCGGAATCCAAAATTAGCCCTCCTTCTTTTACGCATGAATTGCTGCACATTTATCTAAGGTCTAAAGAAATTTATATCGGTTCTCGAATACAGCGAAGAACACAAGCTTCTAAAAGATTATCTATTATCTATACCGAACCACTGTTGGATCATATTGGCAACTGTTTGGATCATATCAAAATGCTGCCCATTTATCTAAAATTGGGATATACAAGGAATCAGTTTTTGAATGACTACAAAAAGCATAAATGCACGCATAAAGAGATCGAGCAAATCAAAGAACATTGGAAACATGGTCAGGAATATAATGCCTCGGCCATAGAGTTTTACTTAGAAAAATATTTTGCAATCCAGGCATGTCCGAATACGGATATTGACTATAGCAAACAAATCCAGGAACTGCGTCTAATCAATGAACCACTATTTCTGATCAATGAAAAATTGATTCGCAGGTGGACGGCTATGAAAATTGAAGGTCGGGATGTGTCTGATGATGACTATATCATCATTGCTGAAGATTATGTAAAGGAGATGGAGGGTTGGGCAGCTCTGCGAAGCATAATATAGGGTACCTTGTTATAGCGAACAGGCGTTGGTTGAGGCCTCTAATGATAAGCTTTACGCTTTTTGATTGGTATTTGCTAGGAAAGTTAAAAATAGAACATAAATGAAATTCTCGATCCTGTTGTTTACCATTTTGATAATTTTTACTTCTTGCAGTGGACAAACCAATTCTAAAAACTCACTAGCTCAAGAAGGCAGATCCTCGTTAGACAAAGCTCTATTTCAATTGGATCATAAAATTTGGCATGTCTATCAAGACCAAAATGGCAATTATTGGTTTGGTAGTAATGGAAATGGAATCTATCAATATGATGGTAGTAGTATAAAACAAATGACTACAGCGGATGGTCTGATTGACAATACAATTCGAGGAATACAAGAAGATCATTTGGGTAACATTTTTATTGAAACGCCAAAAGGTGTAAGTAAATATGACGGTGAGCATTTTGAATCCTTAAAACCAATCATATCAGTAAACAATGAATGGAAATTAGACCCGAATGATTTGTGGTTTAATTGTAATGGGAGTCCTAATGATATATATCGTTACGATGGCACAAATCTCTACGAATTAAAATTACCAAGAAAAGATTTGGCGAGCGCATTTGGAAATGAAGTAAGAGGATTAGGTTTTCCAGGAATGAATAGTAGTCCCTATTCGGTTTTTGGCATTGATAAAGATAAAGCAGGGAATCTTTGGATCGGAACTATTGTCGCTGGTGCATTTCGATATGATGGAAAATCATTTTTATGGATTCCCGAAAAGGAGCTTTCTACACTTGATGATGGGCGTGTGCCTGGTGTTCGTTCAATGATAGAAGATAAAGACGGGCATATTTGGTTAAGCAATTTCATAAGTAGATATAAAATAATGGAATTGGATTCTATTGTAGAATATGAAAAGCTAAAAGGTCTTGATATGTCATTAGGACATTTCCAAAATCGAATTGCATATTTTAATTCTGGATTGTCAGATAGCAATGGTGATTTATGGATGACCACCTACACTGGAGGTGTTTGGAAATATGATGGAGAAGAACTTTTAAATTTTCCAATAAGCAATGGAGCAAAAGAAGTACTATTGGTTTCTATTTATCAAGATAATCAGGGAACCCTTTGGTTAGGAACTGATAATGATGGTGTCTATAAACACAATGGTGAGACTTTTGAAAAATTTGTACCGTAAAATCCAAAGCATCCCACGCACAACCCACCTGTCTGCCTGAGGTATGAATCCGTTTGTCTCGTCACTCGACATTCTTGAGATATAATTACTACTTTAGTTTCTACTCCAACAGGAATATCTCCAATGAAAATCAGCAGGCTCAAAATTCTATTTTCACCAATCTGTTTAGTCATAATATTCATCACGGTAACTGATTTATATGGTCAGCAGACAACGGATCCATTGACGATGGATAAATTGGGATCTGATGATATTAATACGGATATGGATATAGTGACACGGCAGAAAGTCGTGGCAGCAAGCAGGTCGCTAAAAGACCTGGGGGATCTTCCTTTTACAATATTTGTCATCACCAAAGAAGAGATTGAAAGAAAAGGATATACCACATTAGTAGATGCCTTGAGAGACGTTCCAGGTATAAGAGTATCTCAACCAGGATCTGCTCTTGACGGTGAAACGTTTCTCATGCGAGGCCTGCTGGGTAATGCATATGCTAAAATATTGATCAATAGCATCCCCATCAAACCCAGCGCTGTGAGCGGAATGCCTATCGGTGCACAGCTTCCTATCAAGCAGGCGGAACGCATAGAGGTAATTTTTGGACCTGCAGCCGCAATCTACGGAGCAGATGCATCCGCAGGGGTAGTCAATATTATTCTCAAAGAAAATGAACGTCCCATCTTTGCCCAGGCAGATTTGAGCATTGGAACCAATTCCTTTACCAACCTGGATGTTTCATTTGGTGGCAAATTGGGTAAAGACAAAAATGTGCTCCGTTTTAATGTATATGGAAGTAACACGGTATTTGATGACAGAGAAATAATCTATGATAACGAGAAGCTGTATGATCCCACCTTATATAATCTAGGCCCCAATGGACAACCGAGTATGGATGATTCGTTTGCAGAAAGTCGCAATTACCGCGGAGAGTTGAATGATCCGGCAATAAATGAGTTACCACATCTTAGCAGGAACTTTGGATTCAATTTGAAATATCGTTCGTTGTATTTTTCATTCGACCGATTGTATCGTGTGGATCACAGTTCACTGGGACTAAGTCCTCTTGCTGTGGCATATTACAATCCACTGACCTTTACAGGTGAAGAAATTTTAAAGTTTCATGGGCAATTTCAAAAAGATCTTGAAAAGATAAGTTTGACAACTAATGTTAGTTATTTGAAATATCAATTGGACAGCAGATCTTCCAATCTATATATTTCAAATTCACTTGGACAGGTAGTGGACGGATTGTCAAATGTCCTTTTTCCAGACGATAGTATTGCCAGAGATTCAATGAGCAACTTTGCCTTCGATAATTTCTTTTCGAGGCTTAGATTTTCATATGCTGAATCTCAGGATGTAAGAGTGGAGCAGCTTGTAAATTACACACCTTCCAATAATACAGAACTTGTTTTTGGAGTCATAGGTAATATTGCATCTACACTACCCTTAGTCAACTATCTCCCGGTCCCATTTAGCGGGGATGTGGAATTTGATAGTGATTGGACCTATGAGGGGAATGCTCCAATAGCTCCATCTTCTTCAAGTGTGGGTGATATCTCTGCCTTTGCACAAGTATATCTCACTTATCCTCGATGGAACGCTATCCTTGGAGCACAATATGCACATCATGGTGATTATGGAGGGTCATTTAGTCCTCGATTTGCAGCATTGTACAAAGCAAATGATCGGTTGAGCTTCAGAGCTTCCTATGGAAGTGCATTTCGAGCACCTTCTCCTTACTTCCGTGCAAATACCTACATCCTGGAAAGTGCAGATCTTAGTGAAATAAAAACTTTTGATTCTGGATTGCAGCAGGAAGAAACTTCTTCTTTCGAATTTGGATCAAGATGGGTTGAGAAGAAATTCCGCGCGGACGTAGCGATATTTTATAGTACCACCGAAAATTTTATTTCCTTCAATTTCAATGAAGGCACCAATCTTTCCACAGCAGCACGTGAAGCTTTCGCTTTTGGATATTTTAATGACGCCGACTCTAAATCAACAGTATTTGGGCTGCAGTCAAATTTTCAATTTCGCGATATCATACCTGCCAATGAATTTACAGTTGAGGCTAGTCTCAGTTATAACGGGGGAAGTGAAGATTTGCCATTTGGTTTAGGAGAATTGGAAGATCCACGATCAGTCCCGCAATTATTAGGTCAGGTAGATTTGTCGTTTAAAGTGGCGGATAGATTTTATGTCAATCTTGTCAATATCTTTATGTCTGAATCTATCAATCGAAGAGTGGTGAGAGCTCGAATATTAACTGATGCCAACAGAGATAGATTTATTAACCAAGGGTATTACAACCTGGATATATTGGCCAGACTGCCATTTAGTGATAACCTTCAGGGGTATCTAAAGATTCGGAACATCTTCAACGCAGCATATGCCGGTATCGGAGCAACAGGTACAATTGATGATCTGGCATATAATCCCCAATCTTTGAGAACATGGAATCTGGGATTGAGTTACAGGATGTTTTGAATTACAACAAGAAAACTGGATCGAGAATATTGTGAAATATAAACAATACATATTAGTCAGTTCCGTGATCCTCATTGTATTTAGCTGTATCAGGCATGTGCAGGCTCAGGAATCATTGATCTATTATAGACAACAGCAGACAGATTCCACATTAGTTCAGCAATTATTAGAGGATGCAAAAAATGTTACCGTTCCTGATTCATCTATTACTTATGCTGAGGCGGCACTGGCATATGCAAAAGAGCTGGACTATCAACCAGGTATCCGAGATGCGCTGATAATACTAGGAGACGCTTATCTCGTCAAAGGTGATCTTACGGGTAGCTTGAGATACGGTTTAGAAATTCTTAAACAATTGGAAGCTTCCAAAGATTGGAACAATTTGCTGACCGCCTATTTCAGAATTGGCACCATATATCAGCGAGAAGGACTTTACGAAAAGGCGATAGAGTACTACACGAAAGCAGACGAACTGCCCTGGGAACAAAAACCAATAGAATCCAAAATTCAAGTAACCGAGAATATTGGTGATTGCTACACTGCTTTAAGCAATATTGACAGTGCCGTGCTGTATTATCAAAAGATTCTTGAACATTACACAGCTCAAAATTCTAATTCAGGAATTATCAAGGCACATCGCAAAATGGTCAGCGCCTACGGAGAGGGAAACGACTTTGAAAAAGCCTTGCAGCATAATCTGATAATAAAGAAGTTAGTCCGGAATGAGGGTTCAGAATCAATGGCCGTTGTCAACAACAATATTGGTCACGACTACAATAAATTGGGCCAATATAAAAAAGCAATTTTCTATTTTGAATCGGCAGATTCACTCGCAAGTGATAGCAAAATGATCAATAAATCAGTGCTATACACTAATCTCGGAATTGCTTACAACAATGCAGGAGATCTGAACAAATCTGTCGAGTATCTAAGCAAAGCTCAGGAAGGATTGACTGACAGGGACAATTCGGAGTCAAAGGCTTATCTCGATCATTTGATAGCTAACATCTATTTGGCTAATGAAGACATCTACAATGCACAAGTGTATAATGATAAATCACTTGCGGCGGCCAAAGCCGGACCTTTTCCATTACTACTATCTGACTCTTATTATTCTGCAGCACAAATACACCAATCGCTATATGAATATGAAAATGCCCTTGAATATTATCAAAAATACTTTGCGCTTAGAGATTCTTTTAAACTGGAAGAAAGGCTGAGGCAACAAGAGCTTTTGCAACAGCAGTTTTTATTAGAAAGGTCAGAAAAGGAAATTAAGCTATTGCTGGTCAATCAGGACATCAAAGATTTGACAATAAATCAATTGAATCTTGAAAAAGAAAAACTCCAACTTACCACCAGCAATCTGGAATTGGAAAAAGCTAAAGCTGCAGACGAAATCTTGTTGCTCAAAGAAGCTGAAAAAGTCAAAGAAGCCCAACTCAAGAACCAAATGCTCGATGCCGAAAGAGTAGCTCAGGCACTCCAGCTATCGCGACAACGAACTGCAGCGGCAGAAAAAGACAGAGAAATTTCTGAGCTCAATAGAATTGAGGAACAACAAAGGCAAGCACTGATACTACAAGAAGAAACCGAAAAGAGACAATTACAGGAAATAGAAAACCTTGACTTACTCAACCAAACTAAAGAACAGGAACTGGATCGGCAGAAGCAAAGATCTCAATTTATAGCCGGTCTTGGGGGATTACTTGCAGTGATATTAGCCCTGATATTTGTGGGATTGGTGATTAGCAGAAGAGCAAATAAAAAGCTAGCACAACAAAATCAGGAGATTAACAATCAAAGAAACGTGATCGAAAAAGAAAAAGAAAAGTCCGATGAATTATTACTAAATATATTACCGCAAGAGACAGCAGATGAACTGAAAACAAATGGCATAGCTACACCACGGAACTATGATAAAGTAAGCGTTCTATTTACCGATTTTGTCAATTTCACAAAGGTAGCGGAACACCTTAGCCCGGATGAGTTGATTGAGGAACTGAATAGTTGTTTCGTTGCATTTGATAAAATTATTGGAAAATACAACCTGGAAAAGATCAAAACCATTGGTGACAGCTATATGTGTGCCGGTGGTATTCCAAGTCCCAATGATAGTAACCCAACAGATGCGGTCAAGGCCGCTATTGAAATTCGAGATTTCATGACCAACCATATAGCAGAACGTAGAGCAGCCGGGCTTCCCAGCTGGGATATGCGGATCGGAATTCACACAGGCAAAGTCATTGCCGGAGTCGTTGGCCTTCGAAAATTCGCATACGATATTTGGGGTGATGCAGTCAATACTGCAAGTAGAATGGAAAGTAGTGGTGAGCAAGGAAAAATCAATATCTCAGACGACACTTACCAACTGGTCAAAGATCAATTTCAATGTAGCTATCGTGGAGAAATCGAAGCAAAGAATAAGGGGAAGATCGGAATGTACTTTGTCAATGAAGAGAAAGTCGCAAATGTGACCTAGGTGTAAAAGATGCCATTATTTCTCAATTTTCCTTTGAAATTTCCGTCTTGAACTAGTTACGTATACCCTTGTAACGCATTTATACTTGCGATTCCCTGGTATTTGACCTTCAAGTATTTTGTACCCTTGCATGAGAAATGGACTCCAGAACTTTGATTTATCCTTATTGCATCGGCTGGTGCAACAATACTGACGGGTGCACAATCAGTTGGTCTAAATTATTCCATTTTCTTCCGAGATTCTGATGTTTTTATGATGAATCTATTGCCATAGTAGGATATATTTGCCAAAATACGCAACCTTTGGTCACAAGACCATGTTCTTAATGATTGTGGTGAAGGTATTAAGTTAATATCTTGCCTATTTACATTTTAATTTTAATAAATAATGAGTAACGGTACAGTAAAGTTTTTTAACGACGCAAAAGGATTTGGATTCATCACACCTGATGATGGTGCAAAAGATGTTTTTGTCCATGTAAATGGATTAAACGGTGGTTCAATCACTGAAGGAGACAAAGTCTCTTATGATGTTGAAGAAGGACGAAAAGGACTAAATGCAGTGAATGTAACAGTGGTATAATATTACCATCTAAGTTATAAAGAATCAAAGCCTGTTAACTTGTTAACGGGCTTTTTTTATGTTCATTTTTTACTCCGCCTGATTGACTTCAAAGGCGGTTTACTAAGATTTGGCAACATCCCAGCAGCCTTTGCTCTTTTCGTTTTCGTTTCCTTTTTGGGCGTTGCTCCCGGCCATTGTTTGCTTTCTAAACTGCCAAAAACTTACCTGCTTGAGGCCGGTCTTCTAGGTCGGGTTCAGGAATCAAGCGTATTCGCTTAATATTTATTTCAGATTTCATTCTTGGCAGTGGGCGCAATGTGCTTAAGGAGTATCATAGGCGCGCAGCCACTTAGTTTGATTTCAAAACAACCAAATCTACCTACCGGAATACGAGTTTTCTAAGCCGGAGCTTATTGTGTTTCAACTGCTGATTCTATCTCTTTCATTGAGCTACTACTCGCTGCCATAGCTTTCTTTTGACAAGTCTTACACAGTTCTGAAATACCCTTCTGTTCCCAGGATTCCTTTATACTTCCGTTACTGAGCACTTTGTCTTTGATATGATAGCAGTCCTGGAATGCATGATATTTATTGCCGGCTGTTGACCAATAAACATTATCACTGTCGATACTCATTTGTTGGGCGGCCTCTGTCTGCTGGTTGATCTCTTCTGTATACTTTTCTATGGATGAAGGATTGAAATCCACACCTGTTATACCTGCCGCTACCATGGCCACAGCAGCGATACTTCCTGCGATGCCTTTTGTTTTGCCAGAGATGTTTTTGTTGGTTAATATCAGAATCACCAATGGTAGAAATGCGAGTACCCCCATGATCGCACCTAACTGATTTTGAATAAAGAATTTGGTTTTATTCTTCTCGGAAGCCGGATCCAATTTATTTGCCTTCTTCCAAAGCGTTGAACCTGTGATCGCAAGGATAAGAATGATAACGATGGCAACAATGAGCCATACGAGGGTTTCGTCACTGATCAATTTCAAAATGGCAAATACCTGTCCTGCCATTGCAAGAACCCAGGCCAGTATCGCAAATAATCTCAATTGTTTTGCTTTGCCCTTTGCTTCTGGACTAGCTTCAAAGATCTTTGTCTCGCTCATATTATGTTTTTCTTTTATGACGCAAAATAAGAAAGAAGGGTCACATGATGACACTCTTTTAAATTCAACGGTCCGGAATCATCCTGAACAACTCAAGCAATTTTATTGAAGTAGTTAAGTCGTTATGTTATATGGATTTCTCCAATGAGAAGGCATGGAGATTTATTAGTCAGCAGATCAATCCGCTTCTTTTGCTCCTAATAATTTCACAATCTTCAGTCCTTTCTTGTAAAATTCCTCAATCGTTTCAGGCGGCAATTGTTTGTGTAATGCATAGAAAATCAAATAGTAATGGATCCCTTCCAGACTCCATTTCTTTTCTACCGAAAAAAATGTTGCGAGTTCCTCCGGCACCATATCCTTTACCATTGATGGTACTTCTCCTTGCACCAAATATTTTTTTGAAAATTCAGGGTAGGTTTCAAATTCAATGTCCTGGGTAAGGTTGAGAAATTTTCCAATGCGGTGAAAAAAATGCTCTGGCTTAAGTAGGAACTGTGGCAACGCAAGATCCTTGGAATTAATGAAGAATACAGTCTGCTTATACGTGACCGAACTCTTGCCAGTGCTCACGGTATATTGATAATCAAATATGGCAATATCAGATTGCAGCCAATCATCCTTTTTTCGCAGTATGTTCTTTATTTTTTTGCTATACCCTGTTTTGAACAATTGAAAATCACCCATCAATTTGATCAAACCAAATTCATCCTTTTCACTATACTTCATGCCGAGTGGAAATGCTAATGCTTTGATTTGTTCTCCTCGTTTGTTTTTGAATAATCGTGATAAGAAAGACATGTGTCTGTTGGTGATAAAATATGTTTTGAAGATTTAAATCCGAAAAAACAACTTGTACAATACCGGCACAAAAAGTAAAGTAATTACTGTAGCGAATAGCAATCCGATCATAATAGCAATTGCCATAGGTTCCCACATCTCACCCCCACCCAGATATAGTGGTATCAATCCAAGCGTAGTCGTGAAAGTGGTCAACAATATCGGTCTGAACCGCTGTCTCGCCGCACTAACCAGAGCATCATAAGGTTGTCGATTGAACTCTTCTAATTCGATTTTAATTCTATCGATTAAAACAATCGCATTATTGATCACGATCCCTGCAAGAGAAATCAAACCTAGAAAAGCCATAAAGCCAAAGAAAGACCGGAACATCAATAATCCCAGTATCACCCCAATAATGCCAAGGGGTATCGTGCTCAGGACGATCATTGTTTTTCTAAATGAATTAAACTGTAAAACCAGTAGCAATAATATGATGAAACCAGCAAGAGGTAACTTCTCCCCTACTGCACCCATTGCCTCACTGCTCTGCTCCGATTCACCCCCCATAGAATATGAGTAACCTTCTTTCCATGTCTTTGACTCTTCGTTGAGCCAGGGAATAATCTCAGCAGTCAGCTCTGATGCCGTATACCCATCTTCCGCATCGCAATTCACATTCATATTTCTATATAGATTCCGACGTAATATTTTTGGATATTGCCAATCCGTCTCGACATCAGCAACCTGAACAAGAGGAACGCTTCTACCAGATGTTTGCGCTATGATATTGATACCATCCAGGTCCCTGGCATCCAGATTTTCGCTTCCTTGATTACGCATGATGATGGGAACATTATCATCACCATCACGGAATGATCCGGCTTTCCGGCCATCCAGTGTTGTCTGAAGTGATAATGCAATATCCTGGTTGCTCAATCCTGCTCTATCAGCCTGATTCCGATTGATATCAACAACCAGCTTTTTAATTTTTACGCCCCAGTTGTCGGAAATGTTCTTAGTGCCAGATGTTGCGTTCATTTTTTGTTTGATCCTTTCAGCGATACGATACAACTCTAATGGAGAGTCTCCTGTCAAGCGGATGGCTACATCACTTCCACCGCCACCGCCTCCAGCCAGAGGACCAATAGTAAAGCGAGCATTAGGAAAATTATCAAAACAGTATTCGTCTAGTTTCTGAATGACGAAATTATTGTCTTCAAAAGATGAAGTATTGAGCAATAGATGGGCATATCCGGAATTAGCCTCCCCCGGCTGGTAACCCAGGTCGTAGGAGGAAGGCCCTTCACCTATAAAAGAAGACCAATCCACGATTCCTCTGGATCTGTCATTGTTTACCCTAAGATCGGACTCAATGAAATTATCAATTTGCCTCACGACGGCTGATGTTCTTTCAATCTTAGTCCCCAGAGGCAGATTCATATCGAGTGTTACCAAATTTCGATCGCTATCCGGAAAGAAAATGAATGGAATCTTACCAAAAAGAGCAAGGCTCCCTATAAAGAGGGCAACGATGATTCCCATCGAAATCCATGGTTTATTTAAGGCTACTTTTAAAATGTCATTGTAGTAATCATTGAGTTTTTCAAAAATGTCTTTCTTTTCAGGATTTTCTGATTTCTTATCCACTCGAATAAACCGTGCTCCTAAAAATGGGATCAAGGTCATTGCTAAAATCCATGATGAAAGCAATGCAAGACTGATCACAACAAACAACGGTCCCATCATTTCTCCCATCGTATTCTCAGCAAGAAAGAATGCCAGAAAGGCTGCTGAAGTAGTCAATGAAGAAACCAGCAGCGGTATCGACAGCTCACCACAAGCAGATATGGCAGCCGCATTGGGGGTCATACCTTCCTGCATTTTGACCATTATGGATTCAGATACAACTATGGCATTGTCTACTAACAAGCCTAAGGCCATAATCAATGCCGCCAGTGAAACCTGATTGATCCCGACATTTACCAGATTCATCAACCACAAAGTCATAACCATGGCCATTGGAATCAAACTTGCCACGACCATTCCTGTTCTGAGACCAAGAAAAATCAACATCACCACCAGAACGATACCTACTGATTGGTAGACGTTGCTCAAGAAATCGGTTACCTTTTTATCAACGTACAGATCTTGTGCGGCCATTCGATTTAGGCTCACACCCAAAGGGAGTTGACTGTTATAGGATATCACCTTTTCGTCCAGTAATTCGCCCAAACGAATCAGGTTAGCGCCTTCCTTAAGCGCGACAGCGATGGAGATTCCAGGTTCTCCATTAATGCGTACCAATTTATCAGCCGGAGATTTATATGAACGGGTAATTGCTGCTATTGAACCTAACTCAATTATACTTCCATTGGGTAGTGTAAGAATCGTTTTTTTGAGATCGTCGATCGATTCAAAATTACCGCTAGGTTCCAGGGCTATGCGTTCATCCTCCAAGCTAACCTGACCTCCGGAAAAAACAATATTGGTAGCAGCTATAAAATTTTGCAACATGCCGGATGAAAGGCCTATTTCAGCAAGTCGGGCATTATCAAATTCGACATAGATCTGTTCTTCTAATATTCCTTTTAATTCAACCTCAGCAGCATCATCCATTTTTACAATGTCATCCCGAATGTCTTCCGCATATTCTTTTAGATCAGCATTCGTAAATCCGTCTCCTTGGAGACCTAGAATAATCCCGTAAACTGTCCCAAATCCATCGTCATTGATCTTTGGCAGTCTGGATCCATCAGGTAGATCTTTTTCTATAGCCTGTACTTTTCGTCTTAGGCGGTCCCAGACTGGCTGAAGATTGTTTTTGGATACATCAGCCCTCAAACTAACCGTGACAATAGATAAACCTGTTCTGCTTTCGCTTGTGACATCATCCAATTCTGGTAATTCCTGAGCGACTTCTTCGATTCTTTTTGTGATCAGTTGTTCTACCCTTTCTGGTGAGGCACCCGGAAATTGGGTGACAACAGTTGCTATACGAATGGTGTATGGGGGCATGCTGTTGCGCGAAAGATTACCATATGAAGTAATACCAAGTGCGAGTATTACCACAAGAATCATCGTGGTCACCCGGGTATTCTCAAGAGCTAGTTTTGTTAAGTTCATTTGGTTTAGTTTTGATCCATCAATCTAACCTTCATCCCATCCAGCAATGTATTGAGTCCTGCCGTAGCAACCAGTCCACCTTGATCCATACCTGATCTGATTTCAAA
>JAHHJQ010000107.1 GCA_018680005.1 Bacteroidia bacterium
TGCTTAGCCTGACTGAAAGCCTGCGCAATTTCAATAACACCCATAGTTCCAGATGCATCATCATCGGCACCTGGATATATTACGCCATTTTTGATGCCATCATGATCATAATGAGAACTGATTACAATCAACTCGTCTTTCAGGTCACTACCTTCGATATAGCCCATCACATTATGTGAAACTGTGTTTCTATCCGTTTTATCCAATTCTATTGTCAGATGCTTTGCCGAAAACATTCCACCGGATGGTTCTTTAGCATCGACTTTATCCTGGATTTTTTTGAAAAATTCGTCAGACGACATTCCAAACATGTCGGCAACTTTTTCCGGAGACATAAAAAATGTACTGAAGGGAGCTACATCCTGATCTTCTTCCTTGAGCGATATTCGAGCTCTTGAACCTTTCATATAGGGAAACTGAGCATTGAACATCATTTGATTTGGAGTGGATACAATCATATTGGAAATACCAAGATTGGAGAACATTTTTTCAGCAAAAGACTCTTGCTGACTAAATTCAAAAAGTCGATCACCCTCTGATGTCGTTGGTTCTCCAAATAACATTACCACGGCTTTCCCTTCCAGATCCAGACCTTCCAGATCGTTGTACCCTTCTGTCTGAATACCATAACCAATGAAGACGACATCACTGGTATTACTGGATCCAATACCATTCAAGACAGCATAATCCTTATTTAATGTGTAGGTATTTTCTCCAAGGGTAATCGAACCTCCTTTCGTCACACTTTCCATGAAGTCTATGGGTTGCAGATAGGGATTTGCCTGATCTTTGATTGGTCCCTCCAAACCATTATTAAAGTAGAAATTGGATAAGAATTCCGCTGCTCTCTTTTGACCTCGAGTACCAGTTCTTCTGCCTTCAAAATCATTTGAAGCAAATACGTAAAGTCGTTCTTTAAGCTCTTCAGGTGAAATGGTGTTCATATATTTTTTCATCACCATAGCATCCATATTTTTATTTGTGGTGGTGCTTGGTTTTGATTGGACTGACTGCTTGGTGGTGCTACAACTAATTATAAGCAATAATGCAGAGAGCACTAAGACTAGTCTAGAGATTTGCTTTAGCATAAATCAAGGTTGGGTTTAAATCTGATTTAACGCATGAAAATACTGAAAAAACCAGGAGTGAAAAGATTTTGATAAAAGGTTAACTACGCACCTATTGGACCAAGTTCCACACCTTCGGAATAGGCCATCTTAATACCATGTTGATTGAATGCCGTTTTGATCTGTTCATGGATGCTAAATGTGGCTTCCCAATAGTCATCCGGTTGTATATATGGGCGAACGGAGACCACAATATTGTGGGAGTCGTAGGATACCAAGCCAACCTGAGTTTTAGAAGGTTCAAGAATTTTGTCGTAGTCACCAAGAGCGTCAAGGATTATCTTTTTGATTTTTGGAAAACTCTCTTCGTAACCTATTGGAATCTCCAGCTCAAGTCTGATTCTTCCTATCGTTGAAAAATTTGTAATGATATTATCTGTTACTTTTCCATTTGGAATAATGAGCGTTTTGGAACCTGGGGTTTCAATGATGGTATTGAAAATCTGGATAGACGTGACACGTCCAAATTTCTCAGATACTTCCACCCAATCTCCTACTTTGTAAGGCTTAAAAAAAACAATGGTAATTCCAGACGCAAAATTTCCAAGAAAACCTTGAAGGGCCAGTCCTATAGCAAAACCTGCTGCGGCAAGAACACCCAGCAATGAACTCACCTCAAATCCGATGATGCCAGCAGCGATCAGTATAACAATGAACTTAAGGACCAAATCGATAATAGAACTGAGAAATCCTACCATCTCTTTGTCAATTCCGGACTTTGTTATCCCGGCTCGAATAGCTTTTGATAAGCGTTGTACAATTTTTAGCCCTATCCAAAGTATTAGGAGTGCGAGAATGATTTTGGGAATAAATGCAATGGTCCATTCCAAAATAGCTTCGCTATATTCAGCTATTTTATCGGTATTCATAATATTGGGAATTTTTGACTGATCTAAAATATGAAATCAAGTATAGTTCCCTTTGAATTTTATGTTGTTACGTGCATATACGCTCCGGATGGGGCAACATAATTGGGGCATCATGGTTCTATATTTCATTGTCAAACAAACATGGCCGTAATGAAAATTTGGTTTATTAAGAGCGCCTTAGTTGTTGTGTTGATGTGTTTTAGCGCAATAATATGTGCGCAATCCAAGTATACTGTAAACGGCTATATCACGGATGGGAATACTGGAGAAACACTTATTGGCGCCACGGCTTATGTACAGGAGTTAGATGATGGGAACATCAGTAATGAATATGGATTCTATGCACTTTCACTCCCGGAAGGTTCCTATACTATCATATTTTCATATGTAGGGTTTGATGATCAAATAGAGAAAGTTGAATTAAATGCTGACATACAATTGGATATCGAGCTTAGCCTTGCTCCTACTGAAATTGAGGAAGTAGTTGTCGTATCCGAAGCCGATGACCGAAATGTGAAGAATGTAGAGATGTCTGTAAATAAGTTGAATATGGCAACGATCTCCAAGATTCCATCTTTGCTTGGTGAAGTAGAGATCCTGAGAAGCATTCAACTACTACCTGGGGTATCTACAGTTGGAGAAGGGGCTTCAGGATTCAATGTCAGGGGAGGCAGTATCGACCAAAATCTGGTCCTATTGGATGAAGCGCCGGTTTATAATTCATCGCATTTGTTTGGTTTCTTTTCTGTCTTCAATCCAGATGCAGTAAAAGATGTCAAACTTTATAAAGGAGGCATTCCTTCCAGATATGGCGGCAGGCTTTCATCTATCCTGGATGTGAGGATGAGAGAAGGTAACAACAAGAAAATGTCATTCAACGGAGGGATAGGTACTATTTTTAGCAGATTGGCAGTCGAAGGTCCTCTGGTAAAGGACAAAGCATCTTTTATAGTCGCGGGACGTCGATCATATATTGATGTGCTGGCAGCACCTTTTTTAGAAGGTGACAACAAGCTAAATTTTTATGATCTTACTATAAAGACCAACTATAAATTCGATTCTAAAAACCAGCTCTTCCTTTCAGGATATTTGGGTAGGGACAATTTCGTATTTGGCGAATCTGCAGGTTTTAATTGGGGTAATTCAACTTTCACACTTAGATGGAATCACCTTTTCAATGAAAGGCTGTTTGCCAATGTTTCGGCTTACTTCAGCGATTATGATTATCAGCTTCAGTTTGGCGAAGATGCGATCAATAGATTTGATTGGGATGCAGGTATTAAGAATTATAGCCTCAAACCTTCATTTACCTACTTTATTTCACCAAATAATATGCTTCGTTTTGGAGGACAAGCAATCATATATCAATTTGCTCCTGGGAATGCAGTCGGAGTAAGCGTAGGAGAAACCAGTGATATTAGCCTTGATGATAAATACGGGATTGAGGGTGCGTTATATTTTGAAAATGAAATTGATATATCTCCAAACCTGAGTTTGAATTATGGAATACGTTATTCCTTGTTCAATTATACCGGAGAAGGATTGGCTTACGAATATGGGCAAGCTCCAGCTGGGGAAAGAAGACCGGTGACCTCCGAAGCATCGTTTGATCAATGGGAAAAGATAAGTTCGGCTTCTAATCTTGAACCCAGGCTCTCCGTGAAATTACAACTAAATGAATCTAGCTCCATTAAGGCAAGCTATAATCGAATGGCGCAATATATCCATTTGATATCCAATACAACAGCGTCAACACCTGTTGATCTTTGGACTCCAAGCACGAATAATATTGATCCACAAATCGCAGATCAAATCGCACTGGGGTATTTCAGAAATTTCAAGGATAACACCTTTGTATTGTCCTTAGAAACCTATTACAAAAAGATGCAAAACCTCGTGGACTATATCGATGGTGCTGATTTATTACTCAATGAATTTCTTGAAGGAGATTTGTTAGTAGGAGAAGGAAGAGCATATGGGGTGGAGCTAATGGTAAAAAAGGAAAAAGGTAAATTCACGGGATGGTTAAGCTATACTTTGGCAAGTACAGAAAGAAGAGTCAACGGCATAAATGGGAATCAATGGTATCCTTCAAGATTTGATCAGACACATAATCTCAGTTTAACTGCATTTTACGATTTGAACAAAAGATGGTCATTCAGTTCAAACTTCAGCTTTATCACAGGCACCCCGGCAACCTTTCCAACAAGTAGATTTGAACAACTAGGCTATGTCATTCCTTACAATGCAAGTGAAACTAGAAACAACGTGAGAATTCCGGATTACCATCGTTTTGATATTTCAGCAACACTCCAGGGAAAGAAAAATGCAATGAGAAAATGGCAATCCTATTGGGTCTTTTCCGTATACAACATATACAGCAGAAGAAATGCTTTTAGCATATTCTTCAGACAATCTGAAGAGATTCCATCTGCTCTTCAAAGCAGATCCACAGAAGCTGTTCAATTATCTGTTGTAGGAAGCTTCATACCTGCAGTGTCCTATAATTTTAAATTCTAGCCGCATGAAGTATAATCACAACATATATGTTTGGGGCTTATTATTTCTAGCTGTCATATTGAATTCTTGTGAAGATGTCATAGAAGTAAGCACGGATCCTGCGGAACCCATTATAGTAGTTGAGGCTTGGTTGGATAATGAACCACGCGGTCAGACCATTCGGTTGACACAGTCACAACCATACTTTGACAATAGTCTTTTCACACCCTTGTCCGGAGCATCTATCGAAATATTATCTAGTGATGGTAAATTATTTGAATTTGACGAGTTATCCGAAGGGGAATATCTATGGTTGCCATTACAAGGAGATTCGTTAGGATCCATAGGGACATCTTTGGAACTAAATATCGAATGGGATAATCGACAATTTTATGCCAGCACTCAAATAAATCGAGTACCGCAGATCGATTCTATAGCCCAGGAATTTGAAGAAGAAAGTATTTTAGGTCCCGAAGGTGTGCGAACTCAATTCTATTCCAGAGATCCTATGGGTACAGGCGATTCTTTCTGGATCAAAACATATAAGAATGGGCGATTTTTAGATAAACCTCTCGAATTGAACATAGCGTATGATGCAGGTTTTGATCCGGGGGCAAGAATAGATGGCTTGATTTTTATCACCCCAATAAGGGATTTGACAAATCCTGTTGCTAATGATGAAAATTCGGATGACCCTCCATGGGAAAAGGATGATCAGATTCAAGTAGAAATCCATTCCATCTCTAATGAAGCATTTTTCTTTTTGGAAACACTAAGGGATCAATTAAGTAATGGAGATAATGGTATTTTCTCGATTCCGCTTTCTAACCCGAGAGGTAATATTGTTGACCTCACTTCGAATGAAACGGTCCTTGGAATATTCAATGTTGCGGCTATTAGCAGGGCTTCAGAAAGAATAGACTAATTGTCAGAACACAATTCTTCAATCAATGTAGAAAATTTATTGGCTTGTTGAAACATATGATCCTGATATGTTGTAGCTGAGAATTTGAGGTACTGAGGATGATCATTTTTTAGGATCAACTCAATACAGATATTACCATAAAGTTGATCGAGTTTGTTTCCTGGGGAAAAATTTAGTGGGGGTTTGAGATAGTGTCGTTGGGAAGTTTCAATAGTACTTCCAGCATTGTATGATTTCTGATCTGAAACATAATTGCGGTATCCTAGATTTTTTATACGCAACCAGATTGCATCCATGATATATTCCGGATGTTTAATATGCTTGCTCCTGTTTAAATACAGAACAAATCCCTTTTTTGAAGTCGTATCAAGAAATTTGATTTCAGCGGGACTTTCCTGATTGTTAAAAAAACCATTGTAGCAATATCTTAGCCACGAGAAGAACTGTTGCTCTTTACCAAGATCGGCCCATCTTCGAAAATCTGATTCTTGTGTTTCAGATCTTTCCAGAATCGTATGTAATATTGGATTTGATATTGAACTTTGATCCGCCTCTTGAAATAATGTCTTTATTCGTTGCCACATAATCAGTGAAAATCTTATGGGGGAACAACACGATCTTTTGTAAAGATGTTCACTATTTAGAAAATTAAAGCAGAGTACCAATGATGATAAGCCTAATATTTACATGTTTTTTCATGATATCTACCATTCTCCCTAATTTAAATGAGGGAAAACAGCTAGTTATAGTAATCCTCGAAAATCGAGATATCAATACTGGTCAACTTTATAAATTTGAAAAACTGGAAGGGAGATGGAACCAAATAGGACCTGCTCATTTGATTGCAGTCGGGGCGAATGGGATTGCCTGGGCTAAGTCCGAATGGGCTCCTGAAAGGGCAGTTCTTAAAAAAGAAGGTGATAAAAGATCTCCGGCTGGAATATTCCCACTGACACAAACATTCGGCAGAGTATCTGTTAAAAAAGCTAAATACTTAGCAATGCCTTATGAAGAAATTGGACCGAATGCTCAATGTATAGAAGATAAAAAGAGTAAGTATTACAATCAGATTGTATTTGATAATACCAAGGTAAATCCGGACTGGGAACAGGATGACCGAATGCTTAGGGAAGACAACCTATATGATTGGGGTATCTTTGTGGAACATAATAATTTGAAAACTCCAGGTGACGGTTCTTGTATTTTCATACATATTTGGCGCAGTCCTGGAAAACCCACAGCAGGATGTACAGCGATGTCGAAGAAACATTTGACTCAGCTCATGTATTGGCTCGATGCTTCTAAAAACCCGGATTTGGTGCTGATGACCAGACAGGATTACAATCGGATTCGAAAGATTATAGATTTACCTCAGATAGATTAGAACCTTAATGAAAACCCCGATGTCATTGAGTAACATCAGGGTTTTATTCTATTCAATGAATTAAAATATCTTATTCTTTGGCAATGATATCCTGAACGATACGCATAGCTTCTTCAAGATATACATCCGTTTTTACGGATTCAACAAAGTCGCTGTTTAGCTTTTTGGCTTTATCTGTAGCATTTATTTCTGCCTCATCTGCCTGGAGATTTCTTACATCAAGATCTACAATCTCTCTTTGTATATCTTCAAATCTTTTTGCCTCTGCCAATCTGTTTGCCTCAGAGGTCTGATAATCTTTCAGATTCAATGGATAACTAGTTTTTTCCCGCATTGATTTTACGCGATGTGCATTCTGAGTGATCAGGCCAAAAACTTCATTTTCTTTGATTCTTTCTTCACTGGATTCTATAATCTCTTTCAGATTAGCAATTTGAAATTTGGAAGCGTCATAAGTGGCAGATTGGATTTCGGTCCATTCTAGAGGAAACTCCTGATCTTTTTCACCGGTATCAATGAAAGCATAATTATCAGGTAAGATGATATCTGGTTCTACTCCTTTCAACTGAACTGACCCTCCATCAATTCGATAATATTTCCGAATGGTGACTCTTAGTGATCCAAGTGGCTTGACATCGGAATTTCCTTGGATGGCCCTATCGAGATCAATAAATTGCTGAACTGTTCCTTTTCCATATGTAGACTTACTTCCAACTATTATTGCTCTACCATAATCTTGCAATGCTGCGGATATGATCTCAGAGGCACTAGCGCTAAATCCATTGACAAGAACCACGAGTGGTCCATCATAATGAATTGCTTCATCTCTATCCTTTCGGACGATTGCGTCCCGCATCCTATATTTTTCCTGAACAACAGGTCCATCTTCTATAAATAAGCCGGTCATGTTGATTACCTCTTGGAGATAGCCGCCGCCATTATTTCTAAGATCCAAAATAATTCCCTTGGCACCTTCTGCTTTCAATTTATCAATTTCATCTGCTACATCCTGAGAGCAAGATCTTTTGGTTTTTTCATAGTCAGCATAGAATCGAGGTAAATAGACGTACCCGACTTGTTCAGTATCAGGAAGATCAAGTAACAATGATTTTGCATATGTTTCTTCAAAGATTATTTCATCCCTTGTGATCTTTATTTCTTTCTCTGACTCATCTGCTTTTCGTATAAAAAGTCTGACAACAGTACCTTTCTTTCCCCGGATTTTAGAAACGACATCATCGAGATTGAGTCCTACCACATTTTCTGCTTCTCCATCATCACCTTGGGTTACTTTTAAGATTAAATCATCTACTTCCAATTCTCCGGCTTTCCAAGCTGGACCACCAGGCACTATGGTTGATACTTTCGTATAATCTCCGTCCTGCGTCAATTGTGCACCGATTCCCTCTAATCGACCAGACATATTGAAGTCAAATGTCTGTTTGTCTATAGGTTCGAGATAATTAGTGTGAGGATCATAAATGCCGGTTATAGAATTGAGATAAACTGACATACGATCCATTCTATCAAGTTTTTCAAGACTATTGAACCACCGGTCATATCTATCCTCAATAGACTGCCTGCTTAGCTTTTCAATTTCTTCTAAAGACTTATCTACCCATTCTTCTTTGCCTTCTTCTTTGGCTTCCAATCTTTCTTCAACTCTTGTAAGTGTCTCGTATTTGAGTTGTTTCCGCCAAAGTTCCTTTAACTCTGTGTCGTTCTCTGCGAATTTTCTTTTCTCGCCATCCAGTTCAATGTATTCTACTTTGTCAAAGTCAAAAGGGACGGTTAGTATTTCTTTATAGAAGTTTTTGGTTTTTTGGAGTGATGCTATCATGAGATCAGCAGAAAGATTGAACAATTCATAATTTCCATTCTGAATTTGATCATCAATGTCGTACTGATATTTTTTGAGCTTATTGTAATCATGATACGTCAAAAATCGTTTTCCACGATCCAATCTCTTCATATACAAATCATATACATTGGCTGAAAATTGATCATCTATTTGTACTGGTTGAAAATGCAACTGATTTAAGCCAGCCATCATGGTTTGTAGAATGATCGATTCTTTCTGGGAATTATCAATAGTGTTCCACTTGGCAGCCACGAATATCAAGACGAAAGCAGTCAGCGAAAAGAAAAATGACTTTTTGTATTGCATGCTCTTAATAATTAAGGATCAAATTTTTTGTTCAAATGAATGATCAAATAGGTTTCTTTCAGTAAAAGAATCACAAAATATTGTACTTATAAATATACTCGATTTAGGAGTTAATTGTTTTATCATCAATTATTTGGGTTTCAATTTAACGAAACACTAACGCCATAATTGCGAGAAAAACAAAGTGGTCTGGAGCAAGATTTTATCATCAATGTCTAAAAAACTAATTTTATCCACCAAAAGGATCGTGCCAGGCATCCATAGATATGAGAAATATACTTATGAAATTGACTTCTTACATGAATTTCAAAACACCATTCACTCCTCTTGTTATTTTATGCATTTGTGTTATTGTTAATGGGTGCTCCAGTGAAGCTCTACAGAAATTGAAAGCCCGACCTAATGCTTTCGGACCTTCAGATAAGATCACAGTGATTGCAGATGAGCAGCTATGGGATTCTGATGTTCAGGATACCATTTCGTATTATTATGGAAGTGCGTATATCATACTTCCTCAGCCAGAGCCTGTTTTTGATATTCAACATTTTACTCCTGAGCAATTAAGAAACAAAGATCCAAGGAGGCAACTTCGAGTTTATCTAGTAATTGCCGATCTGGAAGATGAAGGTTCTTTGGGTACAAAAATGGTGAGGAATGATTTAGGCGAGGAGAACTATTCCAAAGCGCTGGCTGATCCTACTTTTAATACCCAGGTTGCCAGAGACCGCTGGGCTTTAGGTCAAATGGTTGTCTACCTCTGGGGCAGAAATAAAGCTGAACTCATAGAGAATTTGAAATATAATTTTCAAGGCATTGCCAAGCGGGTCAATAAGTTTGACGAAAGACAATATGAAGCAACGATTTACTTTGGTGGTCAAAATATAACAGCAGAGAATGCAATTCAGGGAGCCCTGGGCGTTTCACTTCGTGTTCCGGAGGATTATAAACTAGTGCTCAATGATAGTACTGTTTCTTGGCTAAGGAGAGAGTCAAATGAAGCAAGTATGAATATTCTAGTCCATCGAACTAAGTATACCAGTCAGGAGCAGTTAACTAAGGAAGGCCTAAAAAAGATTAGAGATGATTTGGGTAGACAATATATCAGCTCCACAACGCCAAATACTTATATGAGAGTAAATGATGTCGACCTTCCCTTATTCATTGACCCAATGACCCTGGACAATAAATATACTATTCAGGGTCGTGGTATTTGGGATATCGTCAACGACTATATGGGCGGAGCATTCGTGAGTTATCTGATTCATGATTCTGAAGCTGGCGAGTTGGTCTTTATTGATGGATTTGTACATGCGCCTGGAGAGAATAAAAGACTCTTTATGCAACAACTAAACTATATTTTATGCACGGTGAAAGTATAGCTGGTTACTAAATTCATCCTGGATTCATAATATGTCAAACAGGAGTTGGATCTCTTCATATCTTTCTATAGGGTCATCATAATCCCATAAGGATTGTTGTAGCGCAATTTTTAGATAACTCACATTTGATTGAAGTGGAGGATCTAATGGAAATATATCCGCATGTGAACAAGGCATATCTTCGCCCTTCAAAATGGCATAATTACCAGGAGAAAAGTCTTCATTGCACTTAGAAATATCCATACTCACTCTAATACCAAACTCTTGATATAGCTTGACTTTATCATGTAATTCCTTGTCTAAGCCCTTTTTTAATTCAAATGAATAATGAATTCCTCCAACACCATAGGCCAAGACAAGATGAAAATGCGAATGCAAAGATATTCTAGGCAAGTAACGAGGCTCGATCTTCTCCAATATCTCGGCCAGAACTTGCTCAGAAGTTTGCGCTTTGTCGAGATGGTATCTTGATAGTCCCAGATCAAAAAGACGATTGACCATTTCACTTTCTTGCGTGAAAACATGGGCGGGAGAAATAACAATGAAATCCATATGCCGAATTGTAGAAAGAAGACTATCCTTCTACTAAGGTACCAACTTGTTCACCCCGGATGATTTTGGTGAGGTTTTCTGGATTGTTGATATCAAAAACAACAATGGGAAGATTATTCTCCTGACAAAGTGTGAATGCCGTCATGTCCATTACGCTTAAGCCCATACTTATAACCCGAGCAAATGTGATATTATCGATTTTTATGGCATTTGGATCTTTTTCAGGATCTGCGGTATAAATACCATCCACACGTGTACCTTTTAGGATAACGTCTGCATTGATTTCATTGGCTCTTAATGCAGCCGCCGAGTCTGTAGTGAAATAAGGACTTCCTGTTCCCGCTGAAAATATGACAACACGTCCCTTTTCAAGATGTCGAACTGCTCGTCTTCTAATGTAGGGCTCTGCAATTTCTTTCATTTCTATTGCAGAGATTAAGCGAGTGTAAATGCCCAGTTTCTCCAGAATACTTTGAATCGCCATGCCATTGATTACCGTGGCCATCATTCCCATATAATCACCTTGTACGCGATCTATCCCCGAGTCAACAGCATTCAATCCTCTGAAAATATTGCCACCACCTATGACGATAGCGATTTCCACGCCCGCTTCAACAAGATCCTTAATCTGGTGGCCATAATTCAATAGCATATTTGGATCTATTCCAAATCCTTTTTGACCCATCAGGGATTCTCCACTAAGTTTTAGAAGGATTCTTTTGTATTTAAGCATATGCTCTAAAAAATATGATTGTGAGAAGTGATTAAGTTAGAAGGCATAAAAAAAGCGAAATAGTTTATCTATTCCGCTTTTCAGTCTCTATATGATTGCTGTAATCATCAAGTCTATGCTAATTCTACGTGTTTAAAATCAGTAACGGTTAGTCCCGCTTTAACGCTCTCAAGATACTGACCTACTGAGGATTTTCCATCTTTTACGTAGGCTTGATTTAGCAAAGTTTTCTCTTTAAAGAATTTATTCAGTTTTCCAGAAGCAATTCTTTCAAGCATCGCCTCAGGCTTGCCTTCATTCCTTGCCACTTCCATTCCGATTTCGATTTCCTTATCGATGATAGTTTGATCGACACCATCTTTATCGACAGCAACAGGTTTCATAGCCGCAACTTGCATTGCCACATTCTTACCGGGTTCCACTAAATCAGGGCCTTCTTTATTCAAAGCAATGATGACGCCTGCACGGTAACCCATATGAATATAAGGTACGATCTGACCTTCTCCTGCAGCGGTTTCTAATTTGGAGTAATTTGAAATTTCGAGTTTTTCACCAATTACCCCAACCTGTTCTTCAACTTTATCTGCTATGGAAATACCATTTTCAAAAGGAAGAGATAATAGTTCTTCATTACTACCAGGAAGATTTTTTAAAGCAATTTCTCCTATTTGTTTTGCTAGATCAACGAAACTCTCTGTTTTGGCCACAAAATCAGTTTCACAACCGAGTTTGAAAACTACGCCATTATTTCTATTCGCTGACGTTAGTGCTAGTACTACACCTTCGTTAGCTTCTCTGTCAGCACGCTTGGCTGATAGTTTTTGTCCTTTCTTACGCAATTCTTCAATAGCCTTATCAAAATCTCCATCAGCTTCAGTGAGTGCCTTTTTGCAGTCCATCATTCCCGCACCGGTAAGGTCTCGAAGTTTCTTAACATCTTTTGCAGATATGGTAATCATTGTAGGATTATTGTTTATATCGATTTTATGAATAGGTTTTATTAATTATTTCGCTGTTGCTTTTGCTTCAGGGGCTGATTCTTTAGATTCTTTGGCGGACTTTCTTTCTTCCAACCCTTCTTTAATAGCATCCGTCAAAAAAGAAGTCAATAAGTTGATTGACTTACTCGAATCATCATTAGCCGGAATTGGAAAATCTACCTGACCTGGATCTGCATTCGTGTCGACCAGGGCAAAAACGGTCATACCCAATTTTCTTGCTTCTGTAAGCGCAATATGTTCTTTGGGTGTATCAACTATAAAAATGGCTGAAGGAATTCTATTCAAGTTGGCTATTCCTCCAAGTACCTTATTGAGCTTATCGCGTTCTCGTGTAAGCGTCAGTTTTTCCTTTTTGGTTACGGAAGTAAGGCTGCCATCATTGAGCATCCGCTCTATCGTTTGCATTTTCTTCACGGACTTTCTGATAGTAGAAAAGTTGGTCATCATTCCTCCCAACCATCTTTCAGTGACATATGGCATGTTTACACTTTGCGCCATTTTCGCTACTGTATCCCTAGCTTGCTTTTTAGTAGCTACGAAAAGTATCTTTCTTCCAGATTTCACAATCTGCTTCATTGCCTTCGCGGCCTTGTCACTGCAAGAGATTGTTTTATTGAGGTCAATGATGTGTTTACCATTGCGCTCCATAAATATATATTGACGCATTTTGGGATTCCACTTTTTCTTTAAGTGACCAAAGTGAACACCTGCGTTTAATAGTTGATCGTATTCTAATCTTTCCATTATATTCGGATGCTTTGCTATTAACGTTTACTAAACTGGAAGCTCTTTCTTGCCTTAGGCTTACCATATTTCTTTCTTTCCACCACTCTGGCGTCTCTTCGCAAGAATTTCTGATCCTTAAGTGGTTTTCTAAAATCTTCATTCAATTCAACCAGTGCTCTCGAAATTGCCATCCTTATCGCTTCGGATTGACCTTTGAATCCACCGCCCGTGACATTAATTTTTATGTCATAAACATTGTCTGCTGAGACAGTATCAAATGGCATGACAAGATTTGCCTGAATATGTTTTTGAGTGAAGTAGTCTTTGTAGTCCTTGCCATTGACTGTTATATTTCCAGAACCTTGGCGTAAGTATATTCTGGCAATGGAGGCTTTGCGTCTACCTATAGTATGAATTTGTTCCATATCGATTTAGTCTATTTTGAGAGGTGCTGGTTGTTGAGCCTGATGTGGGTGCTCGCCTCCCGTGTAAACGAATAATTTTTTATACATCGCTCTTCCCAATTTGTTCTTAGGAAGCATTCCTTTGACAGCCTTTTCGATAATTATCCGTGGATCTCTATCCAACTGCTCTCGCACTGTTCTCTTTTTTTGTCCGCCTGGATACCCAGAATAAGTGAGATAAACTTTATCATTGACTTTATTACCGGTGAAACGCAATTTATCGGCATTGATAACAATGACACAATCACCTGTATCGACATGCGGCGTATAACTTGGCTTATGCTTTCCTCTGAGGATGTGCGCTATCTTGCTGCACATTCTTCCAACCACCTGGCTTTCTGCATCGACAATATGCCATTTGCGAACAACACTATCTTTGTTGGCAGACTTTGTTTTATAACTTAAAGTATCCACGATTTTCGATTTAATGTATTTTATTTGAAATACCAACTTTTTTCAAAGCGACCGCAAAGGTAGGAGTATACCTTTCAAAAAACAATACTTTTTTATGTTAATTTTCAATTACTGCCGTCATAACTTACTGATAAACAGTAAAATTTTCGCACTATTTTTGAAAATCGTTGAATATTCAATCCCAAAGTCTATCCAATCTGTTGTATTTTCCTCCATTTATAAATGAATTATGATTCTTAAACATTTAATACTGCTATTGGCCTGTGTCATTTCTACAGGATGTCGGCTTCAAGGTGAATTGGAGCATCTCGGAACCACGCAATTGGACGTACCTGAAGCTTCGGGTATGGCATTTAAGGATAGCTTGCTTTGCGTGGTCAGTGACAGAACAGGAGATATCTATCTCATCGATCAGAAAGGGATAACTATTGAGCGACTAAAGACTAAAACTAAGGATGTGGAGGGTATTGCATGGTACATGAATAATTTTTATTTAGCCAATGAGGCCAATAAAAAGATATACAAGTATAGTACCTCTGGAGATCGCTTGGAATCTTATAGTCTTAAAACGCCCAAACTTTACGATCCCCAAAATGGCTTGGAAGGTCTATGTTTTGATCCTTATTCAAATTCTTTCTTTGTTCTGAATGAAAAGTTACCTGGACAGCTGCTCCAGTTCAATGACAAATTTGAGCTACTCGATCAGATATTTCTAAGTTCTTATTCTGATTATTCTGGAGTTGCTACCACCAAGGAATATATCTGGGTAATTAGTGATGAAGGAGAAGGTATTGCGCAATATGACAGAGCTTACAATTTGCTGAAACTATATTCCATCAATATGGATAGTCCTGAAGGAATTGCAATTTCAGAGGAAGAGAATAAAATCTACATTGTTTCAGATTCTAGCTCTAAACTTTTTGTTTTTGCTTTGCCTAAGCTGGAATGAAAATTATTGGACAGTTGATGATGAACAAAATATACCCATTCACATTTCATAACAGCCTTTAAGTTTAATTTTGTGATTGAATGTCAGAGAAACGAAATATTACGGATTTTCTCAACCCATCGATAGAACAATCCGATGAAAAGGCTGCCGATCGAAAGAAGGATCACATTGAATTGGCCTTGGAATCCCGCACAAGTCTGGATGTGATAGATGACAGATTTTATTATGATCCGCTATTTTCGGGGCACCCGGATCCTTCAGAGTTCTTTCAAACTTTTCAGTTTGTTGGCAAATCCATAAAATTGCCGATCTGGATATCTTCGATGACTGGAGGAACAGAAATGGCAGGGACGATCAATAAGAATCTGGCACGGGCCTGTCATGATTTTGGAATGGGTATGGGTTTGGGATCCTGCCGGCAATTGTTGTATAGCGACGAGTATTTTGAAGATTTCAATGTCAGAAGTATTATAGGGGACGAATTCCCCCTATACGCGAATTTGGGCATTGCACAGATCGAAAAATTAATTTCTGAAAATCAAACCAAGAAGATTGAAACTTTAATACAGAAACTCGAAGCTGATGGTCTAATTATTCATATCAACCCAATGCAAGAGTGGTTTCAACCGGAAGGCGACCTGATACAGGATCCACCAATAGACAGCATAAAACGTTTACTGGATACTGCTACGTACCCTTTAATTGTAAAAGAGGTTGGACAGGGTATGGGGCGGTTTAGCATGGAGGCCTTATTTCAACTCCCTTTAGCCGCTATTGAATTTGCTGCTATGGGAGGTACTAACTTTTCTAAGGTTGAATTGTACAGGAACCATAAGAAATCTGAGCTTGCAAAGCTGGCGCTCATAGGACATAGTGCAAACGAGATGGTTGATTTTTGCAACGAAATCCTAGGAGGATCATTACCTATAAAATGCAAGCAGGTAATAATTTCAGGAGGTGTATCTGATTTTCTTGATGGATACTACCTTACCCAAAAAATCAATACGAACAGCATTTATGGACAGGCTAGTGCGTTTCTTAGACATGCCCAGGGAGATTATGAAACGTTATACAATTTTGTAAAAAAACAAGCTGAAGGACTTGCACTGGCCTATAGTTTCCTCAAGGTTAAAAGATGAGCAGGGATAATAAAAAGATAAGTGGATTTTCGAAACTCTCAAAGAGAGGGAAGATCAAATGGTTGGTTGAGAATTTTTTCAAGGATCCGGAAGCGGTGGCCAGAGAATTGATGAATTACTGGTTACCTAATACGGATCAACAGCAAATCATTGATGGTTTTAGTGAAAATACAATCAGCAATTTCATGCTTCCTTTTGGTGTGGCACCTAATTTTGTGGTTAACGGTCATACTTATGTGATTCCTATGGTCATTGAAGAAAGCTCCGTTGTTGCGGCGGCTAGTGCCGGAGCTAAGTTTTGGATGGATAGAGGCGGGTTCAAGGCCAATGTCATTTCTACTAAAAAAATTGGTCAGGTTCATTTTCAATGGAATGGCAACAGAGATGCCCTTTATCGGGAGTCCAAAGTTTTATTTGAACATATTCGGGAAGAAGTTCGACCTATTACCGCCAACATGATCAATCGGGGAGGAGGGATTCTTGATATACAATTGAAGGATGCCTTTGATGGAGAAAGCCAGTATTACAAGCTCATGCTGACTTTTGAAACTTGCGATTCCATGGGGGCCAACTTTATAAATAGTGTACTGGAAGAAGCTGCACTGGTCCTAAAGAAGTTTGTCCATGATTCCCCTGTTTTGAATCAAGGTTCTGGTGATTTGGATATCATCATGTCCATTCTTTCAAATTATACACCGGAATGTTTGGTGCATGTTGAAGTTGCATGTCCCATTGAAGAATTGGGAACATTCCCGGATGGTACTTCTGCTGAAGAATTTGCCAATAGATTTTACAAGGCTATCAGAATAGCCCATATCGATACCTATCGGGCAACGACCCATAATAAGGGAATCTTTAATGGAATTGACGCCGTGGTTCTTGCCACAGGAAATGATTTTAGAGCGGTTGAAGCCTGTGGACATACCTACGCTTGTAGAACAGGTCAATATAAAAGTCTGACAGATTGCAGTATTGATGATGGCATATTCAAGTTTTGGATGGATATACCTTTGGCGGTAGGTACGGTTGGTGGTTTGACAGCAATACACCCAATAGCAAAACGATCGTTGGAAATGCTTGGAAATCCGAGTGCCTCTACTTTAATGATGATCATAGCGGCTACCGGGCTTGCACAGAATTTTGCAGCATTGAGATCTTTAATCACTACGGGTATCCAACAAGGACACATGAAGCTTCATCTTGCGAATATCCTTACACATATGAAGGCTGATGAAAATGAAACAGCTTTAGTCAAGGACTATTTTGAAAATAAAACCATCTCTTTCAACCAGGTAAGAGCTTTTCTGGATGAATTGAGAAATGGATCATCTTTACACTTTGAGTCAAGTGTAAAGTAAATTAAACCTCATTTAACATCAATCATTTTTTTGCCAACGGTAAACTTCTCTTGACGGGGGAATACTTTATTCTTCACGGAGCGAAAGGTATTGCATTGCCGTGTCAATATGGTCAGCGGATGGAAGTATTTCCGCACCAGTCAAACGTCATTCTTTGGAGAAGCTATGATTGTCATCAGGAAATCTGGCTGGAAGTCATTATCGATGTTATGGATTGGCAAATCCGGTATGCTACTGATGATGTCGCCGCATCAAAACTATTGCGGACTATACGCAAAGCTGCAAGCATGAACCCGGATTTTGCGATTGGGGCTGGTTATAATATTTGGACCAAATTAGATTTTGAAAGAACATGGGGATTGGGTTCGTCATCTACACTCATCAGTTTAGTAGCCCAGTGGATAGGTGTTGATGCATATCTTTTAGGTCAAGTAACATTTGGTGGGTCTGGTTATGATATCGCATGTGCTATTGCGAAAGGTCCAATCGTCTACAAAAGAAGTGAAGATGGACCCTGTGTGATTCCAGTGACATACTTTCCCGATTTTCATAAACAGATGTGTTTTGTACATCTGAATAAAAAGAAAAATACTGACGAAGCAATAAAGAAAATAAAAACAACGAAAGTTCCTTATCTGGAGAACTACATCAGCAGAATCGATCACATCACAAACGATATGCTTAATTGCAACGTGCTTGCGGATTTTCATACGCTTATTGAAGATCATGAATTGATAGTCTCACGTGCATTTGGTATGCCAACGATTAAAGATCAGATTTTTAGTGACTTTGCTGGAAGTATTAAATCACTGGGTGCATGGGGAGGAGATTTTGTATTAGCTAGTAGTAAAGAACCTATAGGCAAAACAATTACATATTTTAACCTTAAAGGATATAGAACAGTTATTCTCTTTGAGGATATGATTATTCAACGAACATAAAACATACATAAATGCCAAAATGGCACATAGGAACGGTTGTCAAAGTAGAGGATATCAATAAAAACACACGAAGTTTTTGGTTGGAAGTCCAAGATTTGGAATCCATGGATTTTATTCCTGGGCAGTTCATAACAATGGATTTGCCAATTCACGAGAAAAGAATCAAAAGATGGAAGAGTTATTCAATAGCGAGTCATCCTGACGGAGGCAATATAATTGAACTTTGCATAGTGTTTCAGCCAGGAGGTCTCGGTACAACCTATCTTTTTGAAGAAGCCACTATTGGAACTGAGATTAAATTTAAAGGACCTCTAGGTGTCTTTACTATACCAAAGAATTTGGATGAGGAAATTATCATGATCGCCACAGGAACGGGTGTAGCGCCATATCGGTGTATTATGAATTATATTGAAGCGAATGAAATCGAATTCAAACACATTCATGTCATATTTGGATGTAGAAAAGAGGAGGATATTTTATATCGATCTGAGTTTGATCGTTTTACAGAGAAGTATTCCAATTTCAAATATGACGTAGCCTTGTCAAGACAGGAATCCTGGAATGGGTATAGAGGATATGTACATCAAATTTATAAAGAACAGTATCCTGAGTATAGCCATGATAGACGTTTCTATTTATGTGGTTGGCGAAATATGATTGACGAGGCACGAAAGACGTTGTCAGAAGACCTGGGATATGGAAAAGATAATGTAATCTTTGAATTATATGGATAAAAAAAGCCAATTCGAATCTCGAATTGGCTTTTTAAGCTTTTAGTCGTAGTGAAGATACAACGATTACTCTAGTCTAAATCTGACCGGTAGGTTAAATTGAACCCTAACCGGCTTTCCTCTCTGTTTACCAGGGGTCCATCTTAAACCTTGAGCATTCATCATATTTACTACTCGAAGTGCTTCACTTCCACAACCTGCGCCAGGATCCCTAAGAATTTTAGCACCTTGGACAGTACCATCTCTTTCTACTACGAATGAGATAACCGCACTTCCCTGAACACCATTTTCTCTGGCAATGGTAGGATATTTAATATTCTTGTATATCCAGGCCATCATCTTCCTATCTGCACACTTCTTCTTTTCTTTGTCCCCTCCTGCTTCACTCTCGCAACCCGGGAATCTTGGCTGCTGTTCCACAACCTTAAATATTTCATCAGACACCGGTGGAGGTGGCGGCGGCGGCGGAGGTGGTGGTGGAGCTTCTTTCTTTGGTTCTGGTGGAGGCGGAGCTTCCACTACAGTTTCTTCTTCAACCGTTTGATCAACGAATACTGGCTCTTCCTCTTCTTCAATTTCTTCTTCCGGTACCTCTTCAATTACAGGAGGTGGAGGAGGAGGAGGTGGAGGTGGAGGCTCAGCAGTTCGAGGAGGTTCGATTTCGATATCTTCTTCAATCTCGTAGTCAAAACTTGCGATGGTAATCGCTTCATCGTAATTAGTCCAGGCAAATGCCAAGATGGTTAGTAACAAAGCTCCAACCATTCCTACTTTCAAGAAGGTATTACTCAATCTAAAAGCATCTTTTTCAGGATACTTGTTTCTAGCCAAAAGAGGAGATTTATTCTCCATCGTATCATATTTCTCTTTAAGATGAGATGTATCACCTGCTGAAAGGCGATATTTCATCAAAAAGATCAAAGCTATAATAACAAGAATCAATATACCTACCATTAAAGCAAGTGTTGACCCAGGTATTGAGATATCTAATCCCATATCTCTATTTTTTTGAGTTAAAAAATTTGTTCACTAGAATGATGCCTATAAAGGAACCAATAATATTAGAAATAATGTCAGAAACTTCAAAACTTCTACTTTTGAAAAATGCAAATTGTATCAATTCCATCAACAACCCATAGATTCCTGCTAGAATTAAGCTTATTATGCTCAATTTTAGTTTGGACCATTCAAGTTTTCTGAACAAGTATCCACATATCAAACATGACAGGACCATATATAATCCAACATGGACGATCTTATCCAAATGAGGAAAATCGATCTTTGGAACTTCACTGGCCGGCATTGTGGATAGGACCAAAACGAATATTCCCCAAACTATCAAGAATCGTCTTTTGAAGAGTGCTTCCACTTCTTTCTAATATACTAGATGCAGAGCTTTACAAAAACGGTGCATCATTGAAAAGGCTGTTAAGCTACAAGTTCCTTGTATGCATCTGCATCCATGAGATCATCCAATTCTACAGCATCAGCAATTTTAATTTTAATGATCCACCCATCTTCATAAGGACTTTCATTGATAAGACTGGGATTGTCTCCCTCGTTTTCATCCAATTCGGAATTAAATTCCAAAACTTCACCACCTATAGGCATAAAAAGATCAGAGGTTGTCTTTACTGCTTCAGCTGTTCCAAAAATGGCATCTTTTTCCAAAGTTTCACCTACTGTATCTACCTCAATATAGACGAGATCTCCTAGCTCGCTTTGGGCAAAGTCGGTAATACCAATGGTAGCAATATCATCTTCTACCTTGATCCATTCATGTTCTTTTGAATACTTTATATCTGCAGGAAAATTCATTCTTTAAAGGATTTGTCTAATGATACTTAAGCGACTACGTTTTTACTTTTGAGGATCTCACGTATCCTTACAGAGGTCAATGACTTTGGTCTTTCCAAAGGCATACCTAAAGCTCTTGACCAGCACAATGCAGCAAGGATACCTAATGCCCTTGATACACCAAATAATACAGTATAGAAATTATATTGATCCAGCCCATAGTGCACCAAAATTGCTCCTGAATGCGCATCCACATTTGGCCATGGATTTTTGACCTTTCCTAGGCTTTTGAGAATCGGAGGAACAACATCAAGAATATTCCAAACGGTTTCAACAATATCAGAATCCTTTATATATTCCTCAGCAAAAAGTCGCTGAGCTGTAAATCTTGGATCGGGCAGTCTTAAAACTGCATGGCCATAGCCAGGAATGACCTTGCCTTCAGCCAAAGTCTGTTCAACATATTTCGCGATCTGTTCTTTGGTTGGTTTAGTAGATCCTAAAGAATCGCACATATCTAATATCCACTTAATGACTTCCTGGTTAGCTAGACCATGCAGTGGTCCAGCCAGCGAATTCATCCCACTAGCAAAAGCTAAATATGGATCGCTTAAAGTAGAACCAGTAAGGTGCGAAGTATGTGCTGAGGCATTTCCTCCTTCGTGATCTGCATGAATCGTAAGGTATAATCTCATAAGAGATTTGAAATCCTGATTATCAATTCCAAGCATATGAGCAAAATTGGCCGACCAATCTAAATCAGGATCCGGAGGAATATGATTGCCATCAAAGTAGGATCTTCTGAAGATATATGCTGCAAGAAGCGGCAATTTGGCAATTAGGTTCATTGAGTCCTCATATGTAGCATCCCAATATTCTGCCTTGCTCATACCTTCGGTATATCGCTGTGCAAATATACTTTCAGTATTCATGGAAACGATCCCTATACTAAACTGTGTCATCGGATGAGTTTCCGGAGGTAAAGCTTCCAAAACATCTAAGGTTACTTTTGATAATTTACCTCTTATGCGCCATTCATTAGTCAGCCATTCGACATCCTTGTCAGTTGGAATCTCATTGACCAGCATTAACCAAAAAAGACCTTCAGGCAATGGTTCGTTATCACCTTCGGCTTTAGGCAGCTTGTCTCTAAGTTCGGGAATAGTGTACCCTCTGAAACGAATACCCTCATGAGCATCTAATTCAGAAGTCTCGTATATCATACTTTTTATTCCACGCATACCTCCATATACCTGAGTTAGAGATACTTCGTCTATCTTTATATCTCCATGCTCCTTCAGCATGGTCCTGATAGACTTGAATTCTGATATGGCGTAATTTTTAAATTTTTCCTTTAAAGGGTCCATGCGATGTGAATATTTAAGAGCGAGAATCTTACTCGATTAGTGGCCAACGAAAATATAATCATTTTATCAATTTTTTATTCACTAGACTACAAAAGATCAAGATGTTTTTGTTTTGATAATAAAACGAATCAAACTATCTAAACTACACTACAATTATGATCATAATTCGTGATAAGCTGATCAACGTAGACATTTTCTCTGACGAGTTCCATTGTAATTTAGAGGCATGCAAGGGGGCATGTTGTTGGGAAGGGGATTTCGGTGCTCCTCTTGATACTGATGAATTAGATATCTTAGAAAAGGAGTATTTGAATATTCGACCTTTTATTTCTGCAAAAGGACAGGCGAAAATGGATAAGACAGGAACACATGCCTATTATCCAGAGGATAAAATTATTGGAACTCCGCTTCTGGAGAATGCGGCTTGTGCATTTATGATTTATAACGAATCTGGAATAGCGGGATGTGGAATTGAAAAAGCGTATTTGGCGGGTAAGACTAAATTTAGGAAACCTATTTCTTGTCATTTATATCCAATCCGCGTTGAGAAAGATCACAGCACAGGATTTGAAGTGTTGAAGTATGACAGATGGGAAATTTGTAGTGCTGCATGCGTCAAAGGAATAGAAAACAATATCAAGGTATTTCAATTCTGTTCGGAAGCACTCATCAGAAAATATGGGGAGGAATGGTATGATGAACTTGTAGCAGCTTACGAAAACCTGTATAGATCGAATCAGAAAATGACAGACAAAGCACTAGAATAATCCCTGGATGATTTTCTCTTCACTAATACCCTCAGCTTCAGCTTTGTAGTTTCTCACAATCCTATGTCTCAATACGTAATTGGCTATTGCCTGAACGTCCTCGATATCAGGTGAATATTTACCACTAATAGCTGAATGACATTTAGCACCTAATACGAGATACTGAGAGGCTCGAGGACCGGCACCCCAGGAAATGTAATTGTTCACCTCTTCCGTCGCCATTTCGGTATTAGGTCGAGTTTTGGCTGCAAGGCTTACCGCATACTCCAAAACATTTTCGGCAATAGGAATCTTTCTGATCAATTGCTGATATTGTTCTATTTGCGCCCCAGTCAAGATATGTTTTAGTTCGTATGATGTATTTGAAGTTGTATTCTTTACCACTGCAATTTCTTCGGCGTAAGAAGGATAATCCAATGGAATATTAAACATAAATCTATCTAATTGAGCTTCAGGAAGAGGATAAGTTCCCTCTTGTTCAATAGGATTCTGTGTTGCTAAAACAAAAAATGGAGATGGCAAAGCATATTTATGACCGGCAACGGTGACAGATCGTTCTTGCATCGCCTCTAAAAGAGCAGCTTGCGTTTTAGGAGGAGTTCTGTTGATTTCGTCAGCCAGCAAAACATTTGTAAATAATGGGCCCCTGTTAAATTTGAAATGTCTGGATTCATCCAAAATTTCCGAACCGGTAATATCAGTGGGCATTAGATCTGGTGTAAACTGAATTCTCTTAAAATCGAGTTCCAGTACTTCTGATATGGTGCTAACCAAGAGTGTTTTAGCAAGACCAGGTACCCCTACTAAAAGACTATGTCCATTGCCAAAAAGAGAAATAATTACAGCTTTAACAACCTCGTCCTGACCTACGATGACTTTTGCTATTTCTTTGGATAATTTCTGATAAGCTTTTGCTAAATCATCCACTGCTTGAACATCTGATTGCACTGCTACTTCTGCCATTTGATAATTTTAGTGTTGTTCGGTTTATTTATACTCAAATACTTCAGTTAAAGAACGTCTTGTTCAATGGTTTGTTTCACATTGGATCGTGATCAGGGACAAGGCCAAACCATGTCTGCAATCTCATAATCCAATCCTCTTAGTGAGAAATGCCACCATTCCGTTCTGATAGGCTTAAATCCAACCTGATCCATTGTTTCATTGAGAAGTTTTCTGTGCTTCAGAACTTGATCCGGAAGATCTGTAAATGTTTGATAAGCACGTTCACCAAAGTAATCATATGCCGTACCCATGTCGACCATATGACCTTCCGCATCCACTAATGTTAGATCAACTGCAAGCCCACGATTGTGCATAGAACCTTTTTCTGGAGGAGTGACATACCTTGGATCCGGAACTTTATCCCAAAGACGTTGCTGAAATGGCTTGGGTCTATAGCAATCAAACATAAGAAGACTATAGTTTTTTTGTCTTAGAATTTCCTGTGCTCTTTTCACCGCTCTGGCTGCTTCTGGTCTAAGAAAACATCTTCCACAATCATACATTTTCTCACCTACGAAATTATCCTCGGTAGCATACTTGATATCTAGAATTATTGATGAATCCAGTTGAATAAGCTCAGTCCATTCCGATGTGTCATAATCTGCCACGAGTTGTTTCACCTCGATTGCCGGACTTGAAGATTCCTCTTTCCCGTATATTTCAGAGCTGGTATTTTTACAACCGACTGGAATGACAACCAAGAATATTAATGACAACCATAATTTCATGATTCTAAAATTACGAATTCATACAAAGGTGCCAAGCGTGCCAAAGGAATGCTTATATAGATTGGTTTATGACCGGTACTAAAGAGATCGTAAAGCTTCCTGCCGTTGTTATTTGGATATATTTTGTTCTTATCTCAATTATTCTGGCGATTGTAGCTATATGTGACAATGTCACCGGTGATGAGGGGGATAGTATAAGTCACTATATGTTTTCTAGGTATTCCTGGGAAAATCCTGAATATTTCATACATCATTGGTCTAAACCCGTTTTCACACTTCTCAGCAGTCCATTTAGCCAATTTGGTTTTGTTGGAATCAGGTGCTTCAACCTTATGATGGCATTAGGGACAGCATATTGCGTCTGGAAGATAGCTGTCAAATTGCACAAACCTATATCCTCTTTTGCAATCCTTATTCTCTTCTCCATCTCCTTCTATACGTTAAAAATGTTTTCGGGGTATACGGAGTATTTGTATGCTTTTTTATTGGTGTATACCATACTCTTGTGTCTGAATGAAAACTATGTTTTAGCATCGATCATCGTTTCATTTTTTCCATTTTGTAGGTCTGAGGGAATAATAGCTTTGGCCATTTTTGCGGTATACCTTGTTTGGGTCCGTCATTGGAAATACCTTCCACTCTTGATTCTTGGTCATGTGATTTACGAAGTTATCGGGGTTGTTTTATTTGATCAGCTAATAGGTTGGACATGGATTAAAATTCCTTATTTAGGGCCCAATAGCGGTTATGGTAGCGGAAGGTTGTTTGATATGGCTGATGAGCTGATTTATCGCACAGGGATACCAATAATTCTCCTTGTTCTGATGGGGATCATTTATAGACTGGTGGGATATCTCTCAACGTTTAAATCATTAAAGAATAAAGCCAAAGTTGATATTCTATTGATTTATGGCAATGTAGTCGCATTCTTCATTGCGCATACCATTTTTTGGACTTTCGGACTCTTTAATTCACTGGGGTTGGGTAGAGTATATATCGCCATCATGCCACTGATAGCACTTATGACATTGGATGGCTTTGGATTTGTTCGGGGAAATCTATTTTCGGTCACTGTTCAAAAAATGATAGTCATTTTGATTTTGGCAACAGTTGTCTATGCTCCTTTTGATAAAGACAAGATTGGTTTTCGCTATGTGAAAGGCATCAATAATATTCCACAAAACGACCTCATCAAAGATGAAGTCCATCCGTATCTGATGGATAAATTTCCCGGAAGGAAAGTTTACTATAATGTGGCTTATCTTGCGATTCTTCGGAAAGAGAATTACTATGCTCAAGGAACACAAGGTACTTGGTTTAGAAAGCCCGATTTAGAAAATATGGAAAGTGGGACGTTATTCCTCTGGGATAGTAAATTTGCAAAAGGTGACGCTAAAATATTTAAAGAGGATTTGGAAACAGATGTGCGTTTCAGAAAGCATAATTGCTTTGTAAGCGATACCTGGAACGGATATTATACATATTGTGTTTTTGAACGTATATAAAACATCCCTGTAAGATTTGGATTGTTTCTTGCTATTTAGCGATTGAAGCTAAAAAATACCATAAACACCTGTGATTCCGTTATCTATGGGTTAAATGACAAAATTCCAATAAAACAATTGGGAATATTCATGAACAGACTCATTACAGTGATTATTTACCTCTCTTTGTTACAACCATTGGGTGCCCAGGTCATTGGAACGGAAGTAGGTGCTCGTTTGGGTGTTGGTCATTATTTCGGTGACTTAAATGATGATTATAGTATCAACAAACCTGGCCTGGCAGGTGGACTAATAGCACGATATTCTTTCAATAGACGAATTGCGGTTAAAGCGAATGTGGATTATGCACAAGTTGCTGGGGATGATGCGCTTTCAGAAAACACATTTCAACAAAGAAGAAACCTAAATTTTGAATCTGACCTTTTTACTGCCGGCCTTCAACTGGAATTTAATTTCTTACCCTTTGTTCATGGTGATAAAAAAGATTTTTTTACACCTTATGTTTTTGGAGGAGGAGGGATTACTTATTTTAATCCGAAAGCCGAATACAATAATGAAATGATCGCTCTAAGAGAGCTGGGAACAGAAGGTCAGGAAGAAGGCGATGAATATGATATTACATCGATGGGATGGATATACGGTGGAGGTTTGAAAGTTTCATTAAACTTTCACTGGTCTATCAATATTGAACTGGCTATACATCAATTATTTACGGATTATTTGGATGATGTATCGACTACTTATCCGGATATGAATGCACTCAGGAATAGAAATGGAGATATGGCTGTAGCGCTCTCAGACCCTTCAATCGTAACTCCACTTCAACCAAAGTTGGGTGAAACAGGTAGACAAAGAGGAAATAGCGCTAATAAAGACTCTTATTCTATTTTCTCAGTTGGGGTGAGTTATTTTCTAGGAGATTTAAGATGTCCAGCGATCACTCCTGAATATAAATGAATAACAATGGTAGTTCAATTTGCATACATTGTAGATATTATTTTTCACCCAGACTTGTTTGGCTATATTTAGCGGACTAAAGCCAACCATCTTTGATACAGCAATACCCTATAACCCTTGCTCCGAGGACCAGAGGATTTCACATAATTACAGATGAGGTGTTTAAACAAGTTCCCTATTTACCGGAAGCTGGATTATTTCACCTTTTTATAAAACATACTTCTGCGGCAATCACGATCAACGAAGCAGCTGATCCTGATGTTTTGGTTGATTTCGATTCCTTCTTAAATAAAATTGTACCGGAACACCAACCTTTTCTATTGCATACTATCGAAGGCCCTGACGATATGCCCGCTCATGTTAAATCAGCTTTAATCGGCTCTTCAGTAACGATCCCTATTACCAATAACAGACTTAACCTTGGAACCTGGCAGGGAATTTATTTGTGTGAATTCAGAAATAGAGGAGGTTCGCGGAAACTAATTGCCACCATTTACCAGTAAAAGAATTGAATGAATGCACTTGTGCAAGGTTTTGGTTATGGTATGTTTCTATCTGTTTTGGTAGGTCCCATCCTTGTAATTATTCTGCAAAACACCATTTCTAAAGGATTTAAGCATGGTCTTTCAACAACCGTAGGAATCTGGGCAAGCGATATTGCCTACATATTGATTTCCTATTGGGCCCTTAATAAGATCACGAAAATTGAACAAAATGTGGTTTTCAATGAATACCTCGGATTATTCGGTGGAATCATACTTCTTATCATTGGATTAGGGATTGTATTAAAAAAGCCCAAGCCGTTGGACTTCGATCAACCACTCATAAATCCTGCAATGGATCTAGCTAAATCATGGATGCAAGGATTTAGTGTCAACACTTTCAATCCATTTACTATAGCTTTTTGGACAAGCACGGTGAGTATGACTGTGAGTAACTCAAAATGGGAAGTATTCGATCATTGGATCTTTCTGGGAACTATTTTGCTTACCATCATCTGTACTGACTCTCTCAAAGTGATCTTCTCCAATATCATTCGCAAAAAAATTAATCAGGAATACATCCATTGGATAAACCGTATAGCCGGTATCCTGATATCATGTATTGGTATCTATCTAATCATTAAATACCTGTCTTGAGGTTTTACATCCACTTACGGCGGCTCGATTCTATGTGATATAGCAAGTAGTTCTTGAGTTCTTCAGCAGATCGGATATCAAGATATGGAATTGTAATACTTCCACCGGCTGTAAAAATGTGAACACTTGCAAGATTGTTTCTTCGCTGGTACCAACTTTGAGATAGTTGAACGGACTGCGCCTTATACAAATGCACAAGCTTAAATGTTCTTCCAATAATCCCAGATGTAGTTCTGATACAATGAGCATTAACGTCTAACTTCCAGTTTCTTTGGTAAATCGTCATGGTTAACAATACAATTGGAAAAAGCCATGCAATGTGGTAGAACTTAGAATTGCCAGTGAAATAAACCAATACGGTTCCTATCAAGCAGGGAATAAGGCCAAAAATTATAGTATATCTAAATATGATAAGCGGATGAATCTTGAATGTGAGGAAACGATTCAGCATATCATCAGAAAAATATTCGCTGATGAATTTTTTCAACTGGAAGTCATAGATTCCAGGTATGAGAAATCTGGCCTTACGCGTATCTAGTTCTGCAGAAGCTTGTAATATTTTGACCCGAAATAAGCCCAATAATTCTTGAAGAGGATTATATCCCCAACTGACGATCTGGACTTTCTTATGTACAGCTGAAATTTCCTTTCGATTAAATAATCCAGCAATCAGTTTGAATCCCTTATTATCGCGAGTAACCTGAAGGTCATAATATCGAATGATGGTAAGAACAAGCGTAATAATAAAGGATAGGATGATCAGAACAACAAAAAATATGACAAGTCCTTGC
>JAHHJQ010000124.1 GCA_018680005.1 Bacteroidia bacterium
ATAAATGTTCATGAAATGCACCTTGTGCTTCAATTCTAGGTAAAGCAGTTTCGTAAAGACTTCTTATTCTCCATTTCAAAGTATCATTTTTGACAAGATCAAAACCATTTTCCTTCAAGGCATCAAATCCAGCTCTATTGGCTGTAGTATATTCATCCATAATTAGAAAATCAAAATCAAAACACATGGAATCCATGTATGTCATATCTGAATGAATGTATCGTATGACATTTATATGCGCTTGTCGTCCTAATCGTAATCTTCTATAATCACCACTAACATCACTAAGGTTATCCTCAATGTCGGATCTTATTTGGGTCAATATTTCTGTGGTCATATTGGATCGAATTCGACTTTCATTCCAACTATTGAGCGCAAAGGCGCCAAGGATACCAATGGTGATCACTATAATTTCCAGGATATACTCCGGCCATTTTTGAGAGAGGATGGACAAGATTCTTTTCATGATGATAGATTGATATGATAAAGCTCTGATAGTATCATTCGCTAACAATACCTAATTCCTCATTTATCGTTGACATTAAATTTTGGGCTTGCCTGAGCATATAATCAAAATATTGATCTCCAGTTTGCCTTCCCTCTTACCCCTAGCGCTAAAGGGTGCCTTGCCGCGACATAATGGAATCTGTGGGCTGGCTTCTGCTTCAGGCGCAAAACAGGCGAATGCAGGCCAGCATGAAACCAATCATTACAGATAGGTTATCACCAATGGCATAGAGGGTATATCTTCCGGAGAACAATTCAACATTTTCATAAGACTTGCCATGGAAATCAGATCACCTTCTATTTGGTTTCGATTCCTATTTCCTATCGATCTTTTTTGCTTCTTCGGCATTGACTACCTTCAAATCTTCATCTAAAGCTTTCCGGGGTAATGGCTGATCTCTTTGTGATGTCTCCCAAACGAAATGCGCTATGAGTGTAGCCGCTTGTTTAAGGTCCTCTTCGGATAAATGATCCCAATTGTCCATATTGGAGTGATGGGTACGCGTGAAATAAGCGATGGGTTCCTGGATAAACTGAAACCCTGGAATGCCCACAGCGTCAAATGCCAGGTGATCCGTGCCACCAGTATTGCTGAGGGTTAGTGTCGAGGCATCCAAGTCTTTGAAAGGCTCCAACCACTTTCGGAATATGGGAGCAACATCGCTATTTCCCTGCAAATAGACACCCCGTATCTTACCCGTGCCATTGTCGAGATTATAGTACGCCGAAACTTCCTTTTGTCTTGGTTTTAAAGATTGCGGAGTCCATCCATTATCACCCAAATTAGCATAATGCCGAGCAACATATCCTCTAGAACCGTGTAGTCCTTGTTCTTCACCCGTCCAAAGTGCGATACGCAAAGTTCGACGTGGTTGAATACCAGTCTCTTTGATCGTTTCTACTAAAATCCTTGCAGCTTCCATCATAACAGAAGATCCCGCAGCATTGTCCGTCGCTCCAGTGCCTGTATGCCAGGAATCAAAGTGTGCCCCAAACATCACCACTTCATCTTTTAAATCAGTCCCGGGTATTTCTGCGATGATATTATGTTCCATTTCATCGGGATTGGTATAATTGGCCTTCATATCTATATTGAGCGTGACCTGGATGCCTTTATTGAGCGTACGGAATAAGCGATTGTATTGCTCGACCGAAAGCGTAACCTGGGGAACAACGGCTTTGTCCTTATCTCTTGAACGGCCTTCTCCTGTTCGGGCTCCTGAAACAAACACGGTTCCCAAATCCCCCTTGTAGCTCCTATCCAAAACAGCTAAAGGTTTTTCAGCTTCAAGCATTTTCCAAATTTCCTTATTGAGCGAAAATCCACCGGCACGATTTCCACGTCGTGGACGAGGAGTAGGTTCACCGGCGTTGGCCATTTTTAACAAGCTTTCCGGATTATGTCGTCTTGCCATGGCCTTAAAAGGTTCGCTAACATCCCGAATCGTATCCATCATCACAAATTTGCCAGAGATTACTCCACCGCGATACTTATCAATATCCTCCTTGTCTTCGATATCAAGATATATAACTTCAGCCATGCCAGATACGCTTGGCGACCAGGCTTTTGGATAAGCCATCATGGGCCAATAATTGGGTTCAGATGCATGCATTTCAAAATGCGTCAATTGCCAGCCTCTGCCAAAGGGGCCCCATTCTTCGAGGTGCACATTTTGAAGACCCATATTTTTGAGTTCATCAACCGCCCATTCAGTTGCTCGATCCAATTGTGGCGAACCGGTAAGCCGAGGACCATAGATATCGGTCATCCAGCTGGCAGTTTCCATAATCTGGCTTTGTTCCAAGCCGTGTTTCTTGATGATATCGACAGTTTTGGTTTCCGTTGCTGTCTCTTGAGCTTGGATTGATCCGATGAGGACAACAACTAGAACTGGAATAATTAGATTTTTCATTTTCAGTGCTTTTATTAATGCGAAAGTAAGGTAGTGCTTCTATTTCATTGTTCAAAAAAACAACTCATCGACTTGTCTTCCAGGCTGGACGAGTTATGGATCTACGGTCGTGATTGCACTCGCCTGGCGTAGTTTGCCTGAGGCGTGCAGACAAGCGATAAAGTCCGCTTGTAGCCAGACATGTGTGCCTCAGGCTCAGACTACAACGAACGGTGATATATTAAAAATCGTTTGCCGTAGTCTCCGACTACGAGCATTATTCATGCTTGTCTCCGACGAGCGAGTGCGAAGACTACGACGAACAGATTTTGAATTGGACTTGGGCTTCGCACGTCGAATTATTATTGTCGTTAATACGAGAAAGTATGCATTCAGCTGTGTAAATACCTATGTTAGGACAAATACACATAGTTATGAAAATCAATGAAGCAACTGAATTCTTTAAAAATAGATTGATAGACGCTGAGCACATTTCAGAAGTCAAGTTATATCATAGATTTATAAGAATTCTATCTAGTCTACAAAGGAAAGAATTGTCGGAAAGTCAGGTGCAATCCATCGAAGAAAAGCTGGATTCACTTGAATTAAAGAGTGAAACGAGTAGCAGGAAGCAATACCTAAAACAAAGGCTCAAAGAGTTTTTAAAATTCCTGAAAGAAGAATTTTCATTGATATCTGAAGGCTATCACAGATCAAAAGGAGTGGGGTTAGGATTAGCCTTGGGTGCAGCTTTTGGTGCTGCCACTACGATGGGTGTTGGAATTGCATTGGGATTGGCAGTTGGATTGTCTATTGGCAACAAAAGGGATAAAGAAGCTGAAAAAGAAAATCGAGTGCTGGCGTAACGCGAGACAAGCAATAAGTGCATTTGTAGTCTTCAGACTACGACGAACGGCCATACATAAAAAATCGATTGCCGTAGTCTCTGACTACGAGCATAATTCAAGCTTGTCATCACGCCCGAGGCGGACAATGGACGACGAGCGAATTATATTTACTAATATGGCCACGTAAGTGCTTGGAATTCAAACGGTGCATCGAACGATAGCAATGGATCTACTCCGCCATACTTGTCTCCAATTCATCTATCGATTCCATCATAAAGCGAATGAGATCCGTCGTAGATATGATGCCTGCTATATGTTCGCCGTCCAGCACAGGAACTGCATGGAACTCATTATCAGAAAAAAGCAACGCCGCCTCCCGGATGGGCTGGCTGCTTTGCAGGGTAATCGGATCAGCAACCATAATCTGAGAAGCGATTAAATTGGGCCCTTCGACGTATTCCATATCATCTCGGTCCACAATGGGTAGGCTGTGGCGAAGATCCAGTAAGCTGATCATACCGACGACACGTTCACCTTCACAGACTGGTGCATGTCGAAGATGATTGATTCGGAAGGTATGTTCAATATCCGTGATAGTATCCGTAATTGAAATTTTGACCACATTTTTGGTCATTATCTCGTGGACTTTTGTAGCTAAAATCATGACACGCAGTTTGAAGATGTATTAATCTTGTGTATACCTTAAATGTAGTTATTTCTTCCATTCCTTCCCAAAAAAATATGGACCATAACGCTGAGAAGATAAATTGATCAAACCGTTCATGCGAATTGAAATTTGATCATTGACAAACTCCGCCTTTGATCTACAAGTCTTACCTTGCTTTCAGACTACAGAAATTGTCATAAGTCATTAAGCAATGAACCTCAAACCATCAACTGCAATAATCAAGTTCATGCTGGTTACAGTCATGGTGGTGCTTGTCCTTGCGCGTTGTAATTATGAACATCCGCTTGCTGTTAATATTAACTATGAACCGTTGTGTGGCCCTTGTCATGGACTTGATCTCAAAGGTCTTACATTAGGATCTTCACTATTGGAGGAGCAACTCATTTATGGCAACTCTGTCGATTCTATCATTCAAGCGATCACGAAAGGTTTTCCAGATAAAGGGATGCCCGCGTTTGAATCCACACTTTCAGAAGAAGAGATCAAAGTATTGGCTATCTGGATTGGAGAACAAAGGGCGAATACAAGTTATGATGATTTTAGAATCAAAACGCCACTCCGGATTCCAGAACAATCGATTCAGAGTGAGTTATATGAATTTGATATTGAGGTAATTGCAACTGGCATTAATCGATGGCCATATTCTATAGAACCCTTGCCAGATGGGCGTTTCTTGGTTACGGAAAAAACCAAGGGGCTGAGAATTATCTCTGTTGATGGGCAGATATCGCCACTTATCAAAGGATTACCCAAAGTCTATGATGACAGTGGCTTCGAACCTTCTGGTCTGATGCATGGCACTGGCTGGATGCTGGATGTAGTTGCACATCCCGATTATACCGAAAATGGCTGGATCTATATCTCACACGGTGATAGATGTGAAGACTGTAATCAAGAAAGCCGCCGAGTCAGAAACCCTGTTTCCATGTGTAGAATTATCCGCGGTAAAATTCAAGATGGACAGTGGGTTGACCAGGAAATTATATGGAATGCTGATATTGAGACCTATTCTGATTCACCCGAAACTTCCACTGGAGGTAGAATGACCTTTGATGATGATGGGCACTTGTATTTTAGTGTTGGGGCTAAAAAATTCAGTACCTATCCTCCTGGAAATTTTGAATCCTATATAGGCATACAAGATCTGACTTTGCCCTACGGGAAAATCTATCGGGTGAATGACGACGGAAGTATTCCCGATGACAATCCATTTCACAACGATCCGACAGCAATAAAATCCATATGGACATATGGTCATAGAAGTCCCCAGGGATTAGAATATAATCTG